>NZ_JBHXEG010000158.1:0-7180 GCF_042724935.1 Kitasatospora sp. NPDC127060 | reverse complement strand
CCGGTGTTCCGGTCGACTGGTCGGGGTTCTTCACCGGGCGGGGCGCCAGGACGACGGACCTGCCCACGTACGCCTTCGACCACCACCACTACTGGCGCGGTCGGCAGAGCGGAACCGATCGCTCCGCCACCGGCCACCCGCTCCTCACCTCGGTGGTCGAGGACCCGGAGAGCGGCCGCGTCACGCTCACCGGCCGGCTGGTCGGCGACCTGCCGCCCACCGGGGTCTGGGTCGAACTGGCACTGCGCGCCGCCGACGAGGTCGACTGCACCACCGTGGACGAGCTGGTGATCGACGCGGCCGTGGCGCCGGAGCGCGGTGCCGCCGCCCACCTGCTGGTCGTCGTAGACCCGCCCGGTGCCGACGGCCGCCGCGCGGTGCGCATCCACGCCCGTGCCGGTGAGGCCGCCGCCTGGGCCCGGTGCGCCCACGGCCTGCTCAGCCCGGCGGCCGGGCCCGTCTCCGGAGCCGATGCCTCAGCCACCCCCGCCGGCCCGGACCTCGTGGTCGCCGACGACGAGGCCGAGCGCTACGTCCTTCACCCCGGGCTGCTGGCCGCCGCGATCGGCGGCCGGGACGTCCGCCGCTGGGACGGGGTCCGCGTCCACCGCAGCGGCACCGGCCGGGTGCGGGCGGCGGTCCCCGCCGACGGTCCCGGGCTGGTGCTCACGGACCGGGCCGGGCTGGTGGTCGCCACCGTGGACGCGCTGACCTGCGGGGACGTTCCCTCGGTGCGCCCGGCCGACGACCTGTACCGCATCGCCTGGTCGCCGGTGGTGCTGCCCGCCGCCGGGGCGGCGGCCCCGGACGTCGAGTACGTCACCGACGGGCTCCCCCTGCACGACGTGCTGAGCGCCGCTCAGCGGGCCCTCGCCGCCCGGTCCGAGAGACCGCCGCTGGTCGTGGTGACCCGGGGCGCGGTGTCGGTGGACGGGGAGGAGCCGTCGGAGGCGGCCGCCGTCTGGGGCCTGCTGCGGTCCGCCCAGGCCGAGCACCCGGGCCGGTTCGTCCTGGTGGACGCCGACCCGGCCGACACCCCGGACACGAACCAGGCCCCGGCCGACACCCCGAACCCCTTCCTCCCGCCGTCCCTGCTGGCCGCCGTCGCCGCCGCCGGCCTCCCCCAGCTCGCCCTGCGCGCCGACCGCGTGCTGGTGCCGAGGCTGGCCCCGGCGACCCCGGTCGCCGTCCCCGCCGTCCCCGCCGTCCCCGCCGGAGGAGTTGCCGCCGCACCAGCCGCGGCCGCACCCGCCGGAGAAGCTGCCGCCGCACCCGCCGCGGCCTCCCGCGCCGCCGGCTGGCCCTCCGAGGGCACGGTGCTGATCACCGGCGGCACCGGCGCGCTCGGCGCCGTGATCGCCCGTCACCTGGCCGCCGAGCACGGCGTACGGGACCTGGTGCTGACCAGCCGCAGCGGCCCGAACGCGCCCGGCGCGGCCCGGCTGGTCGAGGAGCTGGCCGCGCTCGGCGCCCGCGCCGAGGTCGCGTCCTGTGACGTCGGTGACCGGGCGGCCCTGGCGGCGCTGCTCGCCGGATTGCCCGCCGACCGGCCGCTGCGCGCGGTGGTGCACGCCGCCGGGGCGCTCGACGACGGCGCCTTCACCGCGCTCGACGCGCGGCGCCTGGCGACGGTGCTGCGGGCCAAAGCGGACGCGGCCCGGCACCTGGACGAGCTGACCCGGGAGCACGAGCTGACGGCGTTCGTCCTGTTCTCCTCGGTCGCGGGCGTCTTCGGCGGCCCCGGGCAGGCCAACTACGCGGCCGCCAACGCGGCGCTGGACGCGCTGGCCCAACGGCGCGCCGCCGTCGGGCGGCCCGCCGTCTCGGTGGCCTGGGGGCCGTGGGACCTCGACGGCGCGGGCATGGCCGCCTCGGCCGATCTGCGCCGGGTGGCGCGCGAGGGCTTCGGGGCGATCCCGGCCGCGCGCGGCATGGCGCTGCTGGACACGGCCGTCGTGAGCGGCGAGCCCCTGCTGGTCGCCTGCCCGCTGGATCTGGACGTGGTGCGGCGGCAGGCCCCCGTACCGCCGTTGCTGCGCGCCCTGGCCAAGCGGGGCGACCGGCGCGGGCCGGAGGAGGACGGCGGTGCGGCGGTGCCGGTCGACGAGTTGGCCGCGCTGCCGGCCGCCGACCGGCGGGCCCGGGTACTGGACCTGGTGCGCGGCCGGATCGCCACCTTGCTGGGCCTGGACGCGCCGTCGGCCGTCCGGGACGACGCACCGCTGCCGGAGCTGGGCTTCGACTCGCTCAGCTCGGTCCAGCTGCGCAACCAGCTCGATGCCGCCACCGGCCTGCGGTTGCCGCCCACCCTGGTCTTCGACCACCCCACCGCGCGGTCGCTCGCCGAGCGGATCCTGGCCGAGCTGCTGCCCGAGGAGGCGGGCGGCACGCCGGACCGGCCGGCGCAGGCGGGCGCCACGGGGTCCCGTCTCGCCGAGGACGCCGTCCTGCCCGAGGACATCCGGCCCGCCGCCGAGGTCGTGACGGCCGCCGAGCGCCCGCGCGAGGTGCTGCTGACCGGGGCCACCGGCTTCGTCGGCGCGTTCCTGCTGCGCGATCTGATGCGCGACACGGACGCGGTGGTGCGCTGCCTGGTCCGGGGGGCCGACGAGGCGGACGCGCGGGAACGGCTGACCGAGAACCTGCGCTGGTACGGGCTCCTGGACGACATCGACCCGGACCGGCTGGACGTGCTGGCCGGCGACCTGGCCGGGCCGCTGCTCGGTCTGGGCGCCGAGGTGTTCGACGGCCTGGCCCGTTCGGTCGACCTGGTCGTCCACGCGGCAGCCCAGGTCAACTGGCTCCAGCCGTACTCCGCGCTGCGGGCGGCCAACGTCGGCGGGACGACGGAACTGCTGCGCCTGGCGGCCCGGCACCGCAGCGTGCCG
The DNA here is from genome assembly GCF_042724935.1 of Kitasatospora sp. NPDC127060. Classification (NCBI taxonomy): domain Bacteria; kingdom Bacillati; phylum Actinomycetota; class Actinomycetes; order Kitasatosporales; family Streptomycetaceae; genus Kitasatospora; species Kitasatospora sp. NPDC127060. The sequence goes on along the minus strand of NZ_JBHXEG010000158.1, from coordinate 4,292 downwards.
CTGCACTACCTGTCCACCACCGGGGTGTTCGCCCAGGCGGTGGAGGCCGGGGTGCCGCTGCGCCCGGAGGACCCCACCGGGCCGCCGGAGGAGCTGCGGACCGGCTACACCCGGAGCAAGTGGGTGGCCGAGCAGGTCGTCGGCCTGGCCCGCGAGCGCGGGCTGCCGGTGACCGTCCACCGGGTCGACCTGGTCTCCGGCGACCAGCGCAACGGCGCCTGCCAGACCCGGGACTTCGTCTGGCTGAGCGTCAAGGGCCTGCTCCAGGCCGGTGCCGTTCCGACCGGTCTCGGTGGTGGCTTCCAGCTGGTGCCGGTGGACTACGTCAGCGCCGCCGTGCTCGCCCTCACCCGGCGCCCGGACGCGGTGGGCCGCACCTTCCACCTGTCGGGCCGCGCCCCGGTGACGTTCGCCGAGATCGTCGGCCATCTGCGCTCCTTCGGACGCGAGTTGGTCGAACTGGAGCCCGCGGCCTGGCGCGAGCGGGTCACCGCCGACCCGGACAACGCGCTCCTGCCGCTGCTGGAGTCCTTCGAGGCGGTCTCCGGGGACCGGGCCACCGACGTCTACCTGCCCATCGACAGCTCGCTGACCGACGCCGCGCTGGCGGACACCGGGGTCGTCCGGCCCGCGCCGACCCGGGAGCTGTTCCGTACCTACCACGCCTTCTTCACGAGGACCGGTTACTTCCCGCCGCAGTGAACACCGGCCCCGTTCCCACCGCAGTACGGCAAGAAAGAGGACAGTCATGCTCATCACCCGCGATCCGGGTACCCGCCTGCTCGAAGTACCGCTGGACGGCCACGCGCTGGCCGTGGAGGACATCGTCTCCATCGCCCGGGACCCGTCCGGCCGACTCGTCACCCTGGCCGCCGGGGCGGCCGAGGCGATCGCCGCCTCCAACGCGCTCAAGCACCGGCTGCTCGACTCCGGCACCCCGATCTACGGGGTGACCTCCGGGTTCGGCGACAGCAGCACCCGGCACGTCTCCAAGCGCAAGACCGCGCTGCTCCAGGAGAACCTGATCCGCTTCCTGTCCACGGGCACCGGCCCCAAGGCGCGCGCCGACGTCGTCCGCGCCACCATGGCGGTCCGCGCCAACTGCCTGGCCCGCGGCGTCTCCGGGGTGCGGCCCGAGCTGGTCTCGGCACTGATCGACCTGCTCAACGCGGACATCCTGCCGCAGATCCCGGAGCGCGGCTCGGTCGGAGCCAGCGGCGACCTGGTGCCGCTGAGCTACCTCGCGGCCGCGCTCACCGGGGAGGGAACGGTCACCCACCAGGGGCGCTCCAAGCCCGCCGCCGAGGCCCTCGCGGACGCCGGCCTCACCCCGTTCACGCTGGAGGCCAAGGAAGGGCTGGCCCTGGTCAACGGCACGTCGTTCATGTCCGGATTCGCCGTCCTCGCCCTGCACGACGCCCGGGAGCTGGCCTTCACGGCGGACCTGTGCACCGCGCTCACCAGCCAGGTCCTGCTCGGCAACCCGGGGCACTTCGCCGCCTTCCTGTTCGAGGCCAAGCCGTTCGACGGCATGCTGGACAGCGCCGCGACCGTCCGGGCGATCCTCCGTGACGACACCGGCACCGACCTGGGACTCCTCCACCCCGACGCCGACTTCGCCGAGCTGGAGCGGCCGGTCCAGGACCGCTACTCCATCCGCTGCGCGCCGCACGTCACCGGCGTGCTGCGGGACACCGCCGACTGGGCCCACCGGCTGCTGTCCGTCGAGGTCAACTCGGCCAACGACAACCCGCTGTTCGACGTCGCCACCGGCTCCGTGGGCAGCGGCGGCAACTTCTACGGCGGCCACGTCGCCCAGGCGATGGACGCCCTGAAGACGTCCGTGGCCGGCGTCGGCGACCTGCTGGACCGCCAGCTCGCCCTCGTCGTCGACGAGAAGTTCAACAACGGCCTGACCCCGAACCTCATCCCGGTGCTCGGGCCGGAGGACTTCGAGGCCGGGCTCTTCCACGGCTTCAAGGGCATGCAGATCACCGCCTCCTCGCTGGCCGCCGAGGCGCTCAAGTGGACGATGCCGGCGGCCTCGTTCTCCCGCTCGACCGAGGCGCACAACCAGGACAAGGTCAGCATGGGCACCATCGCCGCCCGCGACGCCCGGTCGGTGGTCGAACTGGTCCAGCGGATCGCCGCCATCCACCTGATATCCCTGTGCCAGGCGGCCGACCTGCGAGGCCTGGAGGTGCTCAGCCCGCCGAGCCGGGCCGCGTACGACGAGGTGCGCGCGGTCTGCGCGTTCCTGGACGGCGACCGGCCGATGGACGTCGACATCGAGCGGGTGGCCGTGCTGATCCAGTCGGGCCACCTGCGCCGCGCCGTCGAGCCGCACACCCGCGGGACCGAGCAGCCGCAGGGGGCCAGGTGAGCCCGGCGGTGGCTGCCGAGGCCCGGGTGATCGGCCGGCGGCGGGCGGACGGCAGCTGGCTCCTGCGGGTCGCCGAGCAGCTGGGGGAGCACCCGCCGACGCTCGCCGACACCCTGCTGGACCGGGCGGCCCGCCACCCCGACGCGGTCCTGGCCGCGGAGCGGGACGGCGACGGCTGGCGGAGCCTCACCTACGGCGCGGCGGCCGAGGCGGCCGCCGCGCTGGGCCAGGCCTACCTGGACCGCGGGCTCGGCCCCCGCAGCCCGGTGCTGCTGCTGTCCGGCAACTCCCTGGACCACCTGCGGCTCACCCTCGCCGGCTACCTCACCGGGGTCCCGGTCGTGCCGGTCAGCGCGGCCTACTCGCTGCGCAGCGCCGACCACGGCCGACTGCGGGCGTTCACCGAACTGGTCTGCCCGGGGCTGGTGTTCGCCGAGGACGGCGAGACGTTCCGGGCCGCCCTGGACGCCGTCCGGAGCACCGCCGACGCCCGGGCCGGTACCGCCGGTGAAGCGCCCGTGACGGTCGTCTCCCGCCGGCCCGGCCCGGCGGACCTGACGGTCGAGGCGCTCCGCGGCACGCCGGTCACCGGGGCCGTCCGGCGGGCCCACGAGGCCCTGACCCCGGACACGGTGGCGAAGATCCTGTTCAGCTCGGGCTCGACCGGCACCCCCAAGGGCGTGCTCAACACCCACGGGATGCTGTGCGCCAACCAGCAGATGATCCGGCAGATCTGGCCCTTCCTCGGTACCGAGCCGCCGGTGCTCACCGACTGGCTGCCGTGGAGCCACACCTTCGGCGGCAACCACAACCTGCACCTGGCCCTGGCCAACGGCGGCACCCTGTACATCGACGACGGATCGCCGGCACCCGGCCGGTTCGGCCGCACCGTCGAGGCCCTGCGGCAGGTGCCCCCCACGGTCTGCGTCAATGTGCCGGCCGGGTACGCCCTGCTCGCCCAGCGGCTGGAGAACGACCCGCCGCTGGCCGAGCGGGTCCTGTCGCGGGCACGGGTCCTCGTCTACGCGGGCGCCGACCTGCCCGACGCCCTGCGGGAGCGGCTGCGCGCCCTGGCCCGCAAGGCGACCGGCCGGGAGATCGAGCTGGTGTCCTCGTGGGGTGCGACCGAGACCGGGCCGGCCGCCACCTCCACGTACGGTGGCGTCGGCGAGGGCATCGGGATACCGCTGCCGGGCGTCGAGCTGAAACTGGTGCCGCACGGCGGAGCCGTCGAACTGCGCGTACGGGGAGCCTCGTTGACCCCTGGCTATGTCGGCGCAGAGCTCGGCGGGATGCTCGACGAGGAGGGGTACTACCGCACCGGCGACGCCGCCCGGCTCCTCGACCCGGACGGCGACCCCCGCCGCGGGCTGCGGTTCGACGGCCGGATCGCCGAGAACTTCAAGCTCGGCAACGGCACCTGGGTGCAGTCCGGCCGACTGCGCAACGCGCTGCTGTCGGCCGTCGGGGTGCTGTCCGACGCCGTCCTGGTCGGCAGCGACCGGCCCTGCGTGACGGCGATCGGCTGGCTGGCCCTGGACCGGGCCAACGACCTGCTGGGCACCCGGGCCGCCGACGCCGCCGAACTGCTCCACGACGAGGGGCTGCGCCGCCACCTGGCCGGGGGCCTGGCGGGCCTCAACGCGGGGGCGGGCTCGGCCTCCCGGGTCGAACGGCTGGTGCTGGTCGCCGAACCGCCGAGCATGGACGGCGGCGAACTCACCGACAAGGGCTACCTCAACCAGCGCGTGGTGGTGGAGCGGCGGGGCGCGGCCGTCGAACTGCTCTACGCCGAGGAGCCCGACCCGGGGCGGGTGATCGTCGCCGGCCGCTGACCCCGCCGCCGTTCCGGCCGGCTCGCTGCCGGACCGGCCCCGCCCACCGGCCCCGCCCACCGGGCCACCCGTCC
>NZ_JBHXEG010000157.1:0-7345 GCF_042724935.1 Kitasatospora sp. NPDC127060 | reverse complement strand
CTGTCCGACGTTTCAAACTCTAGCCGATCCCCGCTCCGAAAAGCGAATCCAGCCGCAATCCGATAAAAAGCGCACGCCGAATAAGCACCAGGCCGAGCCGCGCAAAGCGAAACGACCGGCACGAACCGGAAGTGTGTTTCAAGGGATTGGCTGCCCCGGGACCGTCCGCGCTGATGCGTGTCCGGTGCTCCCTGCCAGGCAACTCGAAGAACACTAGACCTCTGGAGTGGCCGAGTCAAGCACGGCAAGCGAATTCTCGGTGCCCTCGTCCGCGGGTAGCTGGAAGGCCAGGACGGCCACGTCGTCGTCGTGCTCCGAGGTGACGCCCATCGCCCGGAGCAGCCGGGCGCAGATCACCTCGGGGGCGCCGATCGCGCCGGTGAGGGTGCGGGCCAGGAGGTCGAGGCCCTGGTCGATGTCCTCGTCACGGCGTTCGACCAGGCCGTCCGTATAGAGGACGCCGGTCGTACCGGGGAGCAGGCGCAGGGTGTGGGACACGTGCAGGCCGCCGCCGGTGCCGAGCGGGGGGCCGTTCTGTTCCTCGCTGCGCAGGATGGTTCCGTCGGGGCAGCGCAGCAGCATCGGGAGGTGGCCGGCCGAGGCGTAGGTGAGGGTGCGGTGCTGCGGGTCCCAGACGGCGTAGGTGCAGGTGGCGATCTGGTTGGCGTCGATCTCCATGGCGAGGCCGTCGAGCAGGCACATCACCTCGTGCGGGGGCAGGTCGAGCCGGGCGTAGGCCCGGACGGCGGTGCGCAGCTGGCCCATCACGGCGGCGGCGCGCAGGCCCCGGCCCATGACGTCGCCGATGACGAGTGCCGTGCGTCCGCCGTCGATGGCGATGACGTCGTACCAGTCGCCGCCGACCGCGGCCTCGGCGCCGCCCGGCTGGTAGGTGGCGGCGACCCGGAGGTCGGCGGGCTGGTCGAGCTTCTGCGGGAGCAGGCTGCGCTGGAGGGTGACGGCGGCCTCGCGCTGGCGGCGTTCGGCTTCGCGCAGGCGGGCGGCGGCGAGGACCTGGTCGGTGACCTCGGCGGCGAAGATCAGTACTCCGGCGGGCGGGCCCTCTGCGGGGGTGTCACCGGTGTCGCCGGGGCCGAGCGGGACGCAGGAGACGTTGTAGTAGCGGTTGCCGGTGAGGCCGAGGATGCAGCGGGCCTTGACGCTGCGGGGCCGGCCGCCGCGGATGACCTGGTCCATCAGGGGCAGGACGCCCATGGTGCCGAGCTCAGGGAGCGCCTCGCCCGCCGGCAGGCCGGTGGGGCGCTCGCCGAAGAGTTCGCGGTAGGCGCGGTTGGCGTAGCCGAGTTGGTGCAGCGGGCCGTAGGTGACCGCGACCGGGGCGGGGATGCGGTTGAGGACCTCACGCAGGTTCTGGGGTTTGTGCGGGTCGAGGAACTCGGCGCTGTGGGCGGGGCCAGTGGGGTCCCGGGGGCTGGGCACGACGACGCCGTCGGTGGAGGGCGTGCCCTCGTCGGTGCCGGCCCCGCTGGACGGGGCGGCACGCCAAGGGACTCCGGTGAGCCGGGCGCTCCAGCGCATGAGGTTCAAACGACGGCCGCTTCCTCGTTTTCCAGGCATATCATCACTTTTTGTGTACACAGCGGCACACGGGGTAATGACCAGTTCGGGCTGATCCTGTCAGGCGGAGGCCCGGTTCCGGAAGTCGCCCGCCCGGCGTGGCCGTCGGATCGGCGTTCCGTCCGCCGTTCCGTCCGCCGTTCCGACCGGCCCTCGGAACGGCCACCCGGCCCGCCACCCGGCCCCTAACCGGGCCGCTGACCGGGCCGGCCGGGCCCGGAGTCGAAACCGCCCTCGAAGGCTGAGCGCGGGTGCTCCATCGCCCCCAGCGAGACCACCTCGCGGGAGAACACCCCGCCCAGCACCCAGTCCACCAGCACCCGCACCCGGCGCTCCGTGCTCGGCAGCCGCCGTAGGTGCCGGGCCCGGTGCAGCCACCACGCCCGCCGCCCGGTGAGTCGGCCGCCGCCCCGGGTGTGGGCGACGGCCCGGTGCAGACCGAGCGAGGTCGAGCAGGCGGCCGGGCCGGGCCGGTACTCGACCAGCCCCGGTGCGTGCGGCCCGCCGGCCAGGGCCAGCGCGATGTTGCGGGCGAGCAGTTCGGCCTGGGCGAAGGCGTGCTGGGCGTTGGGCGCGCAGGGAGCGCCGTCCGCGTTCGGATCGGGTACGGCGGCGCAGTCCCCGGCCGCCCACACCCCGGGCAGGGCGCGGCCGTCCGGGCCGACGGCCTGGAGGGTGGCCAGACAGCGGACCCGGCCGGCGGTGTCCAGCGGCAGGTCGGTGTCGCGCAGCATCGGTGCAGGCCGGACACCTGCCGTCCAGACCAGGGTGCGGGCGCCGAAGCGGCTGCCGTCGGAGAGCGCGGCGACCCCGCCGGCGGCGGACGCCAGGGTGGTACGCAGCCTGATGTCGACGCCGCGCTCGCGCAGTTGGCCGAGGGTGTGCTCGGCGAGCTCGGGCGACTCCTCGGCCAGGATCCGGTCCGTCGCCTCGACCAGCACCCAGCGCAGGTCCTCGGCGCGGACGTTGTGGTAACTCCGTACGGCGGTCCGGACCATGTCCTCCAGCTCGGCGAGCGCGCCGACGCCCGCGTAGCCGGCGCCGACGAAGACGAAGGTGAGCGCGGACTGCCGCAGGGCCGGGTCGCGGGTGGCGGAGGCGAGGTCGAGCTGTTCCAGCACGTGGTTGCGCAGGTGCACCGCCTCGGCGACGGTGGAGAAGCCGTGCCCGTACTCGGCCAGCCCGGGCACCGGCGCGGTGCGGGAGACCGAGCCGGGGGCCACCACCAGGACGTCGTAAGGGAGTTCGAGCGGTGCCGGGGTCTCGCCGGGGCCCGCGGCGTCGGCCAGGGCGCGGCGGGCGGAGTGCTCGATCCGGGTGACCCGGGCGGTGAGCACCCGGCAGTGCGGCAGGGCCCGGCGCAGCGGGACGACCACGTGCCGCGGGTCGATCGAGCCGGCCGCGACCTCGGCCAGCAGCGGGTGGTAGGTGGAGTACGACTGGGGTTCGACGACGGTGATCTCCACTTCACCGCGTCGCAGCTGCTCCCGCAGGCCACGCTGGAGGTGGAGCGCGGTGGCCATCCCGGCGCAGCCGCCGCCGGCGATCAGGATCCTGATGGTGCACCTCCTGCCGATGTGACGTTTCGTCCCGGCCTCGCGGCCGGGGGTGTCCCCCCATCACGCCCCCCTATGAAGGACCGGCGGAGGTGGTCTTGTCCACAGTCCGTACGGGGCTGGTTGGGACGGAAGTGGCAGTCGTGACCAGTTGTGCGTGCTGGGCGACTTTCTGACGCACTTTCGGCCGCGAAGAGCCGTGAACTATGGTCGGATTGTGTGCCGGAGCGGCCACCGCCATGACAACCGGCGACGACGCACCGTGGAGCGGCCACTACGGCCAGTTCCAGCGTTGGCTCGACAACCCGACTGGGGGAGAGTCATCCGGGGAAGGGTAGTTCCCGGACGAGGCCCCAGGCGGTGCCGACGCGCCGAGCCGGGCGCCAAGGCGGCCCGGCGGCACGACCGTGGTCACCTGAACGGGACGGGCGGCACAGAGCGATGGGTCATCTGGTCATTTCTGCCGGGCCGAGCTGCACCGGGGGGTGCAGGGGCGGGCGACGACAGGGTCCGGTTTCGGACGCCTGCGGGGGAGAGTTGGGATGATGGAGCAGAAGCAGGCATTGGGACGGGCGGGCACACCGCACGCCGGACAGGGCATGGTGCCGGAGCAGCGCGGCCCGCTGGACCTGCCCCAGGGCGGGATGGCGTACGCGGCCGTCCCGTACCGGGCGGATCCTCCTCAGGCGGTGGCGCCGGTCCCCGGGGCCCGGCTGCGGGTCGACGCCCGGCGGAACCTGGAGAGCGTGCTGCGCGCGGCTCGGGAGGTGTTCGGCGAGTTCGGCTACGGCGCTCCGATGGAGGAGGTCGCACGCCGGGCCGGGGTCGGCGTCGGCACCGTCTACCGGCGGTTTCCGAGCAAGGAGGTGCTGGTCCAGCGGATCGCCGCCGAGGAGGTGGCCTGGCTGACCGCGCAGGCACGGGAGTCGCTGTACGGCGGCGACGGCGCCTGGGACGCCCTGGCCGGGTACCTGGCCCGGGCGGTCGGCACCGGGGCCGGGCGGCTGCTGCCGCCGGAGGCGTTCCAGTACGCGGAGGAGCTGGGCCGGGTGCCCGAACAGCGGGCGGCGGAGGTGCCGGCGGCCGTGCGCTTCGACCTGCGGGGTGAGGAGGCGCGCGCCGGGGCGGTGGCCGAACCGTCGTCGGCGGACGCCGATCCGCGGCTGCTGCTGCAGCTGTTGGCCGCCCTGGTGGCGCGGGCCGGTGCGGCGGGCGAGCTGCGGCCGGGGGTCACGGTTTCGGACGTGGTGCTGGTACTGACCGCGTCGGTGCCGGTGCACGCGGCGCGGCCCTCGGTCACGGCGCCGACGGCGGCCGGTTTCACGGCGGTTGGTCCGCAGCCGGACGGTCAACCGGCCGCCGGGCCGTCGGACCGGCTGCTGCAGATACTGCTGGACGGTCTGCGGTCACGCTGACCGCTCGGCTCGGCCCGCCGCCGGGACATCCTGGTGGAGGGGGGCAGCGGCGGACGCGTCGGACCAGGCACGGGCGACGCGCCCGACGGACACGGGGAGTTGGGCGGGACACCGGCGCGCGATCAGGGTACGCGCGCCGGGGTGCGGACGTCGTGCGACCTCGCGCCACACGCTGGGCGAACACATCCGCGACGGCCCCTCGGAAGAGTGGGTACCGGCCGGTCCGGCTACCGCGGGTCCCTGCGCTATGCCATCCTTTGCCCGTGGTTGGAGCCAATGTCCCGATGCGCGCCCTTCGCGCGCCGTCGGCGCCGTACCTCGGGGAACCGTGCGCCTACGCACTCCCGCGCGCCCTGCCACACTACGGGGGCTGTCGTGGAATCTGGGGTCCGTTGTGAGCGCCGAGGAACAGAACGACTACGGGTACGGCCTCGACTTCGGGGGCCTCTCCGGTAGTACGGCCGGAGGGTCCGCCGCGGGCCCCGGCGGTGCCGGCTCCGCCCAAGTACCGGGCGCCGCAGGCGGTTCGGGTTCCGCCGCCGGTTCGGGCGGCACCGGTTCGGGCGGCACCGGCGGTCCCGGTGCCGGACACGTCCCCGACCAGGCCGGGATGCCCAGTCGCGAGTCGCTCTCCGCCTCCGCCGCCCTGCCGTCCGGCCGGGTGCCCGGCCAGGCCCCCGCCGGCCGCGGCGGGGTCGCCCCCGAGGCGTTCGTCGGCGACCGCCGGTCCGCCCGGCCCACCGTGCCCGCCCCCGCCGACCCGGTGGACGGCGAGCGGCCGCCCTCCGACGCCGAGTTGACCGCCCGGGTCCGGGCCGGTGACGACACCGCGTACGAGGAGATCTACCTCCGGCACGTCGACTCCGTCCGCCGCTACGCGCGCACCTGCTGCCGGGACAGCTTCACCGCCGAGGACCTCGCCGGCGAGGTCTTCGCCCGCACCCTGCAGGCCCTCAAGGCGGGCAAGGGGCCGGAGTTCGCCGTCCGCGCCTACCTGCTGACCGCCGTGCGCAACGTCGCCGCCGCCTGGACCCGCAGCGAACGGCGCGAACAACTCGTCGACGACTTCGGGGTGTTCGCCCAGAGCTCGGCCGCCGTGGTCGACTTCGACCTCGGCGACCCCGGCGCCGACGCCTGGGCGATGGCGATGGCCGACCAGCGCATGGTCATGCAGGCCTACGCCGAACTGCCCGAGGACGACCGGGTCGTGCTCTGGCACACCGAGGTCGAGCAGGAATCGCCCAAGACCGTCGCCGTGATGCTCGGCAAGACCGCCAACGCCACCGCCGTCCAGGCCCACCGGGCCCGTGACCGGCTGGCCGCCGGCTTCCTCCAGGCCCACGTCTCCGGCAGCCAGGACAGCACCTGCGAGTCCTACGCCAACCGGCTCGGGGCGTACGCGCGCGGCTCGCTGCGCAAGCGGGCCTCGGCCGAGGTCGGACGGCACCTCAAGGAGTGCGACCGCTGCACGGCGGCCTGCCTGGAACTCACCGAGATCAACACCGGTCTGCGCGCGCTGCTGCCCGGCGGCGTACTGGTCTGGATCGGGGTCGGCGGGTTCAGCGCCGCCGCGGCCGCCGTGGGCGGGGTCGCCGCGGTCGGCGGTGCGGCCGCGGCGGGGACGGCGGCCGCGGCCGGGTCCTCCGGCGCTTCCGGTGCGGCCGGGGCTTCCGGTGCGGCCGGTGCCGCCGGGGCTTCCGGTGCTTCCGGTGCTTCCGGCGGGAGTACGGCCGCTGCCGCGGCCGGCGAGGGGCTGGGCACCGCCGCCAAGGCCGGGATCGCCGCCGCCGTCGCGGTGGCCGCCGCCGCCGTGGCCGCGTACGCCCTCACCGGCTCGCCCGAACCCAAGCCGCCCGCCGCCGCTCCCCCGGCCACCACCGCTCCGGTCACGCCCGCCCCGGTGGCCCCCGTGCCCGCAGCCCCCACGGCCGCACCCGCACCCGCGCCCGCACCCAGCAGCGCCGCCCCGGAGCCGCCCGCGCCCAGCCCGAGCAGCAGCCCCAGCCCGAGCCCGAAGCCCAGTGCGAAGCCGAGCCCACCCCCGGCGGCCACCCGGGCCCCGCGGAGCGAACCGCCCGCCCCACCCGTCGAACCCACCCCCGAGCTGCCCGCCGTACCGGCCCCGACCCTGCCGCCGGTGCCGACCCCGGACGTGCCCGACGTCCCGACGCCCACCCTGCCGCCGGTGCCGACGCCGATCGTCACGCCCACCCCGCCCGCGCCCAGCGACTTCTGGGGCGACTCGCTGCCCGTGGTCAAGCCCGGCAACAACCGGGTGCCGCCCGAGGGGCCGAGCATCCGGCAGAAGGGCAGCGACCGGTTCTGGCAGCGCGACGGGGGCTGGATCGGCGGCGACTACCACCCCCACGCCATCACCGTGCACGCCCCGGCGACCACGCTGATCGACCTCAACCGCAGCTGTACCTCCTTCGACGCCGTCGCCGGGGTCGACGACGCCACCCTGGGCCCCGGCGGGGTGGTCTTCACCGTCCAGGGCGGCGACGGCAGCACCCTGTGGCGCTCCCGGACCCTCGCCGCAGGCGACGACGCGGTGCCGGTCCACGTACCGCTCGCCGGGCAGAAGTCCATCCGGCTGGTGGTCACACCCGCGCACGGGATCTGGTCGGCGCTGAACGTCGCGGACTGGGCGCAGGCCCGGTTCAGGTGCACCTGACCGTCCGGACACGGCTCGGGGCCCGTCCCGGGGGGTGCCTCTATGTCCTTCGTCAAGGCTGCGCGGGTCATGCGGGCACGGTTTCGGGGGTGCGGGTTTCGTAGAGGGTGCCGTCTCGGAGC
>NZ_JBHXEG010000156.1:0-7503 GCF_042724935.1 Kitasatospora sp. NPDC127060 | reverse complement strand
CTCAAGCACGAACGCCCCCACAGTCGAACGAGATCATCAACGAGCGCCAGTATGCCGCGAGCCGCCAGGCCCCAGTTACGGGACAACCTTTAGCGGGGGCGGAATGGGGAGGCGGAACAGTGGACCGGATTCGATTGGATCGACGGCCGATTCCGGCAGGTCGACGGGCCGAGCCGATTGGATCTGCGAGAGGGGGCGGAATCGACCGATTCCGCCCCCATGGCGCCATTCATCCGCAAAGTAAGCAAGCCGGGCTCACCTACTTCCGGCCGGCTCATCTGGCTACGGCCGACATTCAGATGGCAGGCCGGTTCACACTTCGGGACCCTTCTGAAGTTGGTCAGCGATAGCGATGGCGATCGAGTCGGTGATCGAGTCGGGTTGCCATGCCCACTGTCCGTTGGGGTTGCACTCAAGGAAGTACCAGTCGCCAGCAGCCGTGACGGCGAAGTCGAACGCGCCAAAGGCGAGTCGGTAGGTGGCGAGATAGGCGAGAACTGAGCGCGCGACCCGTGCGGGGATGTCGATCGGGGCGCACTCCATCAAGGATTGGCGCTGCCGCCAGTCGAGATCAGGGCTGTCGATCCGGACCGCGAACAGCTGGTTGCCGACAGCCGTGACCCGTACGTCGCATTCCTTCTCCACCTTGACTTGGAACAGGTGGGGGCAGGCAGCCACCGCAGCCGTGATCTCATCCGCCCGCACCTCCCCCACCCACACCTGTTGCGCCTGGCCGTCAACCTTGTACGGGGTGTTCCATAGCGGCTTGTAGACCACTCCACCGGCCTGATGGGCGATGAACTCCCGCGCTTGGTCAGTGTTGTTGGTGATCAAGGTGTCGGGGACCGAGAAACCGCTGCGCTGTGCGGTGGCGAGCTGGGCCGGCTTGTACTCCGCCGCCCGGTTGCTCCATGGGTGGTTCACGTAGTGGGCTCCGGGGAGCGACGCCAGGATCCCGCCGACGCCCCACTGGGATTGTGATCCGGCGAACCGACGATCTTGTTCATCCAGGCCGCTTGGACCTTGGAAGGGCGAGGGGCGGCGTGTCCAGACCGAGCGAACCTCGGTGAGGTCGATTTCTCGGCTTGACGTCCGCAAGGTGCCGCGCTGATCGCCTGTGCGATACGTGGCGGTCAGCGCAGCACCTGCAGGCAGGTCGACCCCGGGGTCGAGACGCACCACCGAGACCCGACGTTCCGCGAGGATGCGCAGGACCACGTCAGCCGTCACGTCATGGTGGTTGGTCAGGACCAACACCGACCCACTCGGGTCTGTCATCACCAGCCGCTGGGGTTGTGGTCCGAGTCCGAATCGTTGTCTGAGTCGGAGTTGTTGTCGGAGTCGTAGCTATCCGGACCACTCGTGCTCGTAGAGTTCTGCGTGCTGCTGCTGACGTTGGTGCTTGTGGAGTTCGAGGGGCTACTGGTAGCCAGGTGGTTGCCGAGCTCGACCATGTGGCCGGCCCCGTCGATGATCACGGCGATCTGAGTCTCGGGGTCGATCACCGGGGTAAGCAGGGGAACCGGGTTGGTCTCGGCGTACGGCGCCATGCGGGTGGTTCCCCAGGGGGCGCCGTGGTCTCGTGTTTCCATCGTTCTCCCATTCTTCCAACTGTCCGCATGGATGGGCCCCTCCGCAGTTGAGCGGGGCCCATAGGCGGTCACCGCGACTTTTTGGTACTCGCCGCCGCATTGCCGACTACCACATCTGTGGTAACACGCTTGGATGACGCATACAAGGTGTCGGCAGACAAAGGGAATTGACTGTGAATCAGGTTCGCCGTGATCTGCTGGGCGACGCGGCCATCTCGGTGCTGGCAGAGGCCGGTGGGCGCGGTCTGACCCACCGGGCCGTCGACGCAGCCGCGAGGGTGCCACTGGGGACCGCGAAGAACTACTTCCCGACCAGGGATGCCCTGCTGCGCGCGGTGGCGGAGCGGTGTGTGGAGCAGTACCACGCCATAACGGCACAGGTGACAGCCTCCGAAGCGGGGCCCACCGACCGCGAGGGCCTGGTGTCCATGTTCCGTGGGCTGCTCGCGAACCTCGCCGGGCCGGGGCGCCCCCGCATGCTCGCCTTCCTGGAACTGCACACCGAGGCCGCTCGCAAGCCCTGGCTGTCAGCGATCCTCGACCAGATCGCCACCGCCGACTTCACGGGCTTCGAACGGGCCCAGCGGGCGGCCGGGCTTCCCGTCACCCCGCAGCGGGCCGCAAGCGTCACGCTCGCCCTGCACGGTGCCATCCTCCACCTGCTGGCGGACGGTCCCCGCGTGCTGGCTGCCGCCGGCCTGGACAACCCCGATCAGTTTGTCCGCAGTCTGCTGGATGCGGTGTACCCAGAGAGCCCGATCTCCTCGGCCTCGGTGTCCCAGGTCGGATCCCGGGCCCCCAGACGGTAGCCCTGCCTGCTGCGCCGGTCATCGTGCGCCGTCGGCAGGACCGGACTCCCCCGGAATTACCTCGTCATCGGCCAACCACTCGCAGCCGTCCGCGGTGAAACGCACCCAGTCCCCGTGTGTTGGTGCCGTGGGCGTGGATCGCCAGCATCAGCCGCTCGGCGAGCACCTCCTCCGGCAGCGTCCGCGAGCCGGCCACCGAGGTGATCGACTTCAAGCAGCCGGTGCGCAGGATTGCCTCCTTGAGCATGTCGATCAGCGGCACCGCCGACCAACGGCGCCCCACTTCGGCCTTGATCCGGCGCAGGTTGCGCGGCTCCTCTTGCGCTTCCGGGCCGGTGAACTTGATCGCCCCGGCGGCGCGCTCCTGATCTCCAGCCAGTCCAGCCCCGGCGCCACCGGCCGGCCGCGCTTGTCCGCCCGGTATCCTCGCGCACCCGGTCCGTATTCCGCTCGGCGTGCGCGACGTTGCCGGCCAGCCAGGCCGTCAGCTTCTCCGCGTTCTGCACCGAGCACATCCGAAAGCCCAGGTGCTCGCGGATCTGGGCACGGTGGTGCTCGATCGTGCTGCCGGACCACTGGTAGGACTCGAAGTCGGCGGCTGGCACGCCCATCTGCCGGGCGACGAACTCCACCACCTCGTCCGCGAAGTCCATCCGGCTCCGGGGGAACCGGCCGTACCGGGTGTAGAACTTCAACAGCAGTGCGAAGCCGACGCGCGTCCCGCCGCTTTTCCCCGCGACCAGGTCCACCTGGTCATCGAGCACCGTCCAGTGCTCCACCAGCTCGTCCATGCCCATCGGCTGCCGCCCCGTGGCCCCGCATCATGCCGGACAACCCCAGGTCAACGCGGACAAACGACCAAAGATCACCCGCACTTGGGGCTCATGACACGGTCGTTAAGGCACCCCAATACGGTGGCGCACCCGGGCGGGCACACCGTGGCGGGAGATCCCTGAGCGGCACGGCCCGTGGACCAGGTCTACGACCTGGTCCGCCGGTGGCAGCGCGACGGCACGTGGAAGCGGATCCTGGAACGCGGTGCAGTGCGGGACCAACCGGCTGAAACGGCACCGTGCGGCGGCCACGAGATACGACAAGTCGGCCGTTCGCTACGAGGCAACGGTGCTGGCCGCCGCCATCAACGAGTGGCGGTGACCGGCTTCGTGAAAATCGGTGGTTGACGGATGCGAGGTGAGCAAGAGTGACCGGGTGACGACATCCGATGCCGAATTCCTCCCCGGGCTCGCACTGTCACGCCTCCTCTACGAGGAGGCGGTGGGGCCGATCCTGGAACAGATGCATCCGGGGTTACCGCATGCTGCCGCTCTGGTGGGCGCGGGATCGGAGGTCTTGGGGTTCGACACGCCCCGGTCAACCGACCACGACTGGGGCCCTCGACTGCTGATCTTCCTCACCGCCGAGGACGCGGCTGCGCACGGTACGCGGATCCACCGCGTGCTGGCCGAGCGGCTGCCCAAGCACGTGCGGGGCCGCCCCACGCACTTCCGGCAGGTCAATGACCGGGTCGGCCACATGGACGCCACCGATGGCCCGGTGAACCATCGGGTGCTGACGCTGGACACCCGTTCGTGGTTGACCGGGCAACTCGGCGTCGATCCGACCGGCGCCGAACTCACTGTCCGCGACTGGCTGGCGATGCCGCAGCAGTGCCTCGCCGAGGTCACTGCCGGTGAGGTGTTCCACGACGGTCTCGGCACGCTCAGCACGGCCCGGCGGCGACTTGCCTGGTACCCGGACCAGGTGTGGCGGTATCTCTTGACCTGCCAATGGCAGCGGATCTCCCAGGAAGAGGCTTTCGTCGGACGCTGCGCGGAAGTCGGTGACGCACTCGGGTCAGCCGTCGTGGCCGCACGCCTCGTCCGAGACCTCATGCGGCTGTGCCTGCTCCTGGAGCGACGCTACGCGCCCTACGGCAAATGGTTGGGGAGCGCGTTCAGGCAACTGCCGGTGGCCGAGAAGCTGACGCCGTCCCTCCGGGGAGCCTTGGCTGCAACGGGGTACCGGCAGCGAGCCACGCATCTGTGCAACGCCTACGAGGTCGTGGCCACGCTGCACAACGAGACCGGCCTGACGGAACCCCTGGCCACAACCTGCCGGCGGTACCACGGTCGCCCATACCGAGTGCTGTTCGCCGAACGTTTCGCGAACGCGGTGGCGGAGACGGTCACGGACACGTACCTACGCGACCTGCCACGGATCGGAAACGTCGATCAGTGGGCGGACAGCACAGATCTCCTGGGCTCGCAGGAGCTGCGGCACGCCGTGACCGATGCTCTTCCCTGACACACCTTCGCCGGCACCTTCGAAACACGCCATGGGTACTGACCACGGGTGTACTGACCACGGAGGGCGGTCGACAGGGGGCTCACGGCGGACCGCAGTCAGCCGCGGTCCGCCCCGTGTCCACGCGTTCCGACGGGAAGCGCGACCGCTCCTTCGGCCGTCAGGCCTCAGAGGACGTCAGTCGGGCCACGACGTCGGCGCCTTCCCGGACGAAGACCGGGATGCGCTCCAGCGGGGCCTCGGCGTCGAGCGTCGTTCCGCCCTCCAGCACACCGCCGGTGGCCGGGTGGTGCCAACGGGTGCCGGACGGCAGGTACACCCGGCGGGCCCGGACGCCCGCCTCGTACACGGGTGCCACCAGCAGGTCGGGGCCGAGCAGGAACTGGTCGTCCACCTCCCAGGCGCGCTCGTCCTCGGGGAAGTCGAAGAACAGCGGACGCATGGGCGGGGCGCCGGTGCGGTGGGCATCCTCGGACAGGGCGTGCAGGTACGGGCGCAGGCGCTCGCGCAGCAGGAGGTGGTCGCGGAGGATGTCGTACGCCTCCTCCCCGTACGACCAGACCTCGTTCGGGCCGCCGGTCATGTCCGTGGCGAAGGCCGGGTAGTTGGGTGCGCGGTCCCCGTGCAGCCGCATGACCGGGCTGAACGTGCCGTACTGGAACCACCGGATCAGCAGCTCACGGTACGCCGGGTCGTCCGGGTCACCGCCGAAGAAGCCGCCGATGTCGGTGTTCCACCAGGGGATGCCGCTCATCGCGACGTTCAGCCCCGCCCTGATCTGGCGCCCGAGGGAGTCGAAGGTCGTGGGGATGTCACCGGACCACAGCAGGGCCCCGTAGCGCTGGCTGCCCGCCCACACCGAGCGGACCAGCGACAGCGGGCGGTCCTCGCCCACCGAGCGCAGGCCCTCGGCCACCGCACGGACGTGCTCCAGCGGGTAGAGGTTCGCGGCCTCGGCGGCCGGCCCGGCCGCATAGACGGCGCGGTCGGCGATGCCCGGGGGCACGTCGGGTTCGCAAGCGTCCAACCAGAAGCACGCCACCCCCAGCGAGCGGTAGTTGTCGTTCAGCCGCCGCCACAGTTCGGCGCGGGCTCCGGGGTGGGTGGCGTCGTAGTACGCCATCGGGCGGATCAGCGCCTGCCCGCCGTGCCGGGACGGCCACGGGAAGGTCAGCAGGCCGCCACCCGCGTCCCGTACGAGGTGACCGGCCGAGCGGAGCCCGTCGTAAGCGTCGCTTCCGGGCTCGACGGTGGGCCACACCGAGACGGCGAGCTTCGCTCCGAGTTCCGACAACTCCTCGACCATGGCGGCGGGGTCGGGCCACTCGCTCTCCTCGAAGCGCCAGTCGCCCATCCTCGGCCAGTGGAAGAAGTCGCAGACGATGACGGACAGCGGAAGTCCGCGTTCCTTGTACTCCCGCGCCACGGCGAGGAGTTCGTCCTGGGTGCGGTAGCGCAGTTTCGACTGCCAGAAGCCCGACGCCCATTCGGGCAGCAGGGGCGGACGGCCGGTGGCCAGGGTGTATGCGTCCAGGATCCGGGCCGGGGTGTCACCGGCGGTGATCCAGTAGTCGATGCGCCCGCCGCCGTCGGCCGTCCACCGGGTGGTGTCGGCGCCCAGTTCGACGCGGCCGGTGGCGGGGTTGTTCCAGAGCAGTCCGTAGCCGCGCGAGGAGTGCAGGAAGGGGACGGCCGCCACGGTGTTGGCCTGGACGAGGTCGATCACACAGCCCTTCTGGTCCAGGCGTCCGTGCAGGTGCTGCCCCAGGCCGTGCAGCCGTTCGCCGTCGTAGGCCTGGAAGGACTGTTCCGTCCGGCCGCCCGCCGCGTGGACGCGGGATCCGGCGTGGTGGGCGTGCGGGCTCCGCTCGGCGAGGAGTTCGCGGCCGGACACGGCGTGACGGAACCTCAGTCGGCCGTCCGCCGAGGCCTCGACGGCGATGCGGCCGTTGACCAGGCGGGCACAGCCGTCGTCCGAGACGGAGACTTCGGCCTGCGGGCATGACGAGGGGGCCTCCAGCGCGCCGGGGGCGGCGGGATCGATGGTCCCGGACGCGGCGCGCACCCGGAGGGCGTCCGGGCCCCAGGGCTCGATGCGGAGGACCTCGGCGGCGGTGTGCCGTTCCAGGCCTCCCGCGCGGATGCTGTAGGACATGGGTGGTTCCTCTGTTCACGTGGCGGGTGGATGCGGCCGGACGCCCGGTTGCCGGTGCCCGTGGTCGTCGTCGCTATCCCAGCGCCCGGAGCCCGGCGACGGCGTCGGCATCGGCATCGGCGACGGCGTCGGCGTCGGCGAGCATCCGGCGCGGAAGGCGAGGTGGTCCCCGCCGTAACCGCGCGGGGCGCACTCCATGACGAGCAGCAGGGCCAGGTAGAGCCGGTAGAGCGCCAGCCGGTGGTTCAGGGCGGAGGTGAAGTCGAGGTCTCCGTCCCGAGGATGCCCCGCTCGTAACGCAGAACCGGTGCGTCGGACGACGGGACGGCGGGGCGGCCGTCGTCCAACCGGACGCGGTAGGCGGTGTTGAACCAGCCGTCTCAGCCGCGCTCCAGTCGGCACCCGGTGCCGGCCGACTCGCGGAGCAGGGCGTCGAGTTCGCCGGGCGTCAGGCGGCGTTTGGTGCGGCTCTCCATGGGTGCTTCCGGCTGTGGGGCGGGTATGGGGTGGCCGGTTGTCAGGCCGGGTAGGGTAGTTCGGCTTCCCGCGTGCCGGCCGGGTGGACGTGCAGGGCGCCGTCCGGGCCGCCGGTCCGCAGTTGCCAGGGGTGCGGGCTGTCGGTGGTCACCCGGAGCCGGTCGCC
>NZ_JBHXEG010000155.1:0-7923 GCF_042724935.1 Kitasatospora sp. NPDC127060 | reverse complement strand
GGCCGGACGCCCGGATCCACCACTTCGATCACGACCCCGAGGACACCGGGACCGCACCGATCGCTCCGCACCTCTTCGCCGACTGACCGGCCACCTCTACGACCTGGTCGTCGAACCCGAGGACTTCATCGTCGAGGACGACGACGGACCGCTGCGCGCCGGCGAACCCGACCGCGCCCGATGACGGGATCGGACTCCCGCGGCCTCGCTCGCGTATGGTGCACCGGAATCGGAACCGGTGAGGGAGAGGTACAGGTCGATGAGCACCTCGGCGCGGACGGCCGGGCCACCGGAACTGCGACGGCACCTGGGCGTGTTCGATGCCGTGGTGATCGGGCTGGGGTCGATGATCGGCGCGGGCATCTTCGCCGCGCTCGCGCCCGCCGCGGCGGCAGCCGGGTCCGGGCTGCCGATCGGACTGGCGTTGGCCGGCCTCGTCGCGTACTGCAACGCGACCTCCTCCGCACGGCTGGCTGCCCGCTATCCGCAGTCGGGCGGCACCTACGTGTACGGGCGGGAGCGTCTCGGCGAGTTCTGGGGGTACCTGGCCGGGTGGGGGTTCGTCGTCGGCAAGACCGCCTCCTGCGCGGCGATGGCACTCACCGTCGGCTCCTACGTCTGGCCCGCGCAGGCCCACGCCGTGGCGGTCGCGGCGGTGGTGGCGCTGACCGCGGTCAACTACGTCGGTGTGCAGAAGGCCGCCTGGCTGACCAGGGCGATCGTCGCCGTCGTGCTGGCCGTGCTCGCCGCCGTGGTGACCGCCTGTCTGACCAGCGGCGCCGCCGACACCGGCCGCTGGGCGGTCGGCGCCGACGCCGGCTTCCACGGGGTGCTACAGGCCGCCGGCCTGCTGTTCTTCGCCTTCGCCGGGTACGCCCGCATCGCGACCCTCGGTGAGGAGGTCCGCGACCCACAGCGCACGATCCCCCGCGCGATCTCGGTCGCGCTCGGCGTCACCCTGGTCGTGTACGCCGTCGTCGCGCTCTCCGTCCTCGCCGTGCTCGGCCCCGAGCAGCTGGCCCACACCCCGGCGCCGCTCGCCGAGGCGGTCCGCGCGGCCGGCGCACCGGGCCTCGCCCCGGTGGTACGCGCCGGCGCGGCGGTGGCCGCCCTCGGCTCACTGCTCGCGCTGATCCTCGGCGTCTCGCGCACCACCCTGGCGATGGCCCGCGACCGGCACCTGCCCCACCGACTCGCCGCCGTCCACCCGCGCTTCGCAGTACCGCACCGCGCCGAACTCGCCGTCGGCACCGTCGTCGCAGCCCTGGCGGCCGTCGCGGACGTGCGCGGCGCGATCGGCTTCTCCTCCTTCGGAGTGCTCGCCTACTACGCCGTCGCCAACGCCTCCGCCTGGACGCTCACCCCCGAGGAGGGGCGCCCGCCGAGGATCGTGCCCGTCGTCGGCACCGTCGGCTGCCTCGCCCTGGCCTTCGCCCTGCCGGCGGACTCGGTGGTGTGGGGCGCCGTGGTCATCGCGCTCGGCGCCGCCGCCTACGGCCTGCGCAAGGCGCTCGCCCGCGCCTGACCGCGACCGCCCGGTGCGGCAGACATCGCCCGGTCCGGCAGGCGAGGCTGAACGGCCCTGCCGCGGCAACCGACCGGGCCGGTGCCCGGGGGGCGTGCGCCTCTGCGTCGCCCTGCTCGGCTCGGTCGGCACGCGCTGCGCGCAGCACGCCACTGCTCGGTGGTCGTCGTCCGCCCGCAGGGAGGTTGCCCGCGGTGCGGCCACCGGCGGGCCGGTCCGCTCGGGCGGCCCCGTCAGTCGTCCACCTCGTCGTCAGTCGTCCGCCTCGTCGAGGACCTCCCCCACCGGGCGGCGCGGGCTGGCCGCACCGGGCGGGCCGTATCCGAGGCGCAGCACCAGCTGGACGTGTCCGGGCCCCTCGACGGGGTCGCGCAGGCGCCAGCGGGTTTCGGGGATCTCCACGGCCTGGTGCAGGACGGAGGCACGCAGGCCGTGGACGGTGGCGAGCAACCAGACCCGCTCCATCGCCTGCCCGGTCCGCAGCCAGTCGGCCTGGTGGTCGAAGTGGGTGGCGAGGGTGGCGAGTTGGGGAAGGGCCTCGAAGCGTTCGGCCGGGGTGGTGTGGCTCGGCGGGTGGCCGGTGAAGCCGCGCATCGGGACGCGGGCGTCGCGGTCGTGCGAACCGAGGGCGGCGAGCGGGATGCCGTCGTAGGACGGTTCCAGGCGCAGCCAGTTGCGGGTCTCGGCCTCGCGGGTGACGTCGGCGGCGATGTGGGCCTCGGCCTCGGCGGTGAGGGCGAGCACCCGGCGTACGCCGTACTCCTCCAGCATGGTGAGCGTGGCGCCTTCGTCCTGGGCTGCCGTGATGAGGTCGGCGACCAGCGCCTCGGGAACGTCCCGGTTGGTGAACGGCTGGCGGCTGGAGTGGCGCCGGGCGACGGCCGGGTAGAGGTCCGCGCCGAAGGGCTGCGGTGTGCGGGCGGGTGCGGACAGGTCGAGCACGGCGCGCGGCTGTGCGTCCTCGCCTCCCGGAAGGAGGTGGACGACGGCCTCGCGGCCGAGGTGGGCGGCGGCCACGCGCAGGTTGAACAGGGCGGCGCCGATCGAGATGTGCAGCGCCCTGCGGTCCGGGTCGGCGGCCGGGACGGCCCGGCTCGGGTCGGCGTGCACCTCCAGGCCGAGCAGGTCGGGCGTGGGGCGGAAGCGCCATGGCTGGCTGTTGTGCAGCGAGGGCGCCGCACCGCCGGCTTCGGCCAGCAGGCGGAGGTCCGCGGTGGTGAGGGCGGTTTCGGTGGTCATGGTGGTTCACTCCCTGCCGGCGGGGAGCGCCGGTGATCCGAGCATCCACCGGAGCGAGGCGACGGTCGAGGGCCCAACGGCCCTGACCGCTTCGGCCGGACGGCACTGAGTGCTGAGAGCGTGCACCTCATCGGACGACCGGGCCCGACAGCTCGATGTGCCCGGTGCGAAGGTGGCCCCCGCGCAATCGAGCGACCGCCGTGCACTTCACCACGGCACTACGCCGGCCTCCTCGAAGAACTGGCCCGTCGGGCCGTCGTCGGGCAGGGTCGCGAGTTTGATGGCGATGGCCGCGCCCTGTTCGGGGGTGCGCACGCCCCGGAAGCCGTTGAGGTCGGTCGCGACGTAGCCGGGGCAGCCGGCGTTGATCAGGATGTTCGTACCGCTCAGCTCCCGGGCGTACTGGAGGGTGACGGCGTTCAGGAACGTCTTCGACGGCGAGTACGCCACGGCCACCGGACCTGTGCTCAGCTCACCGGCGGTCCCTGACTGCCGGGTGAGGGAGCCGACACTGCTGGACATGTTGACGATCCGCGGTGAGGCCGAGCGGCGCAGCAGCGGCATCATCGCGTTGGTGATACGGATGACGCCGATGACGTTGGTCTCCACGACCGTGCGGATGGTGGCGGGGTCGACCCGGGTGGGCTCCTGGGGCATGCCGCCGGTGATGGCGGCGTTGTTGACGAGCACGTCGAGGCGCCCGGCCTGTTCCTCGATCAGCCGTGCGGCGGCTGTCGCGCTCGCGTCGTCGGTCACGTCCAGCGGCACGCCGAAGGCGTCGACGCCGGCCGCGCGCAGTCTCTCCACCGCGGCCCTGCGGCGCTCCTCGTCGCGGGCGCCGACACCGACGCTCCAGCCGAGGGCGCCCAGACCCGCGGCGATCTCGTAGCCGATTCCCTTGTTCGCGCCGGTGACCAGCGCAATCGTTCGTTCGCTCATGGGGACCATGCTGCTCCCGGACCCCGGCGGGGGTCCAAGACCGATCGGGTGGGCGACGATACCTTCCAGGTATCGATCCGGAGTACCGTGGCGGGATGGAGACCAGGGAACTGCGCTACTTCGTCGCCGTCGCCGAGGAGTTGCACTTCGGGCGCGCGGCGCAGCGGCTCGGGATCGCACAGCCGCCACTGTCACGGGCTATCCAGCAGCTCGAACGCCGGCTCGGGGCAGCGCTGCTGGATCGGACCAGCCGCACCGTCACGCTGACCGAAGCCGGCTCGGTGCTGCTGGTCGAGGGCCGGGCGGCCCTCGACGCGGTCGAAGCGGCCGAGCGCCGGACCCGCCGCGCCGCCCTTCCCCCGACCGGCCGTCCCGGCCTGGTCCTGGTCACGAAGGCCAGCGCGTCCCGCGAACTGCTGGCGGAACTGCTGGACGCGTACGCCGCCGAACCCGGCGCGGTCTCCGTCGAGGTCGTCCTGTGCGGCCCGGCCGAGCAGGAACGATTTCTGCGCGAGGGCCGGGCCGACGTGGCGCTACTGCACCGGCCGTTCGACTCGACGGCCGGGTTCCACACCGAGGAACTGAGCACGGAGGGCCAGGTCGTGGTCCTGCCGGCCGGGCATCCGCTCACCGTCCGGCCCCATGTGCGCATGGCCGACATCACCGGGCTGCCCGGCCTGCCCCTGCCGCGCTGGCCCGACCCCGACGGCAGCTACCCGCCCGGCCCCGGCCCGCAGGTCCGCGACCACGCGCAGTTGTTGCAGCTCGTCGCGCTCGGCCGTGCCTGCGCGGTCTCCCCGGAGTCGTGCCGAGCTCAACTGCACGGTGACCTCGCCGCCGTGCCCGTGCTGGACGCGCCGAAGGTCACCACCGTGATCGCCTGGCCGCCGCACAGTCGGTCCAGAGCCGTCGCCGACCTCGTCCGGACCGCGACCCGTCTGCGGTAGTTCCCATCCGCCGGGCGCGTTCCGGCACACCCGAAGCGGAACACGGGAGTGCTGCTCCCGATCCGGCATCGTCCGACCCGTACGGCAGCCCCCTGACTCCCGAGCCCGCGAACGGATGACCATGAACAGCCCCTTCCAGGACCCCGACTTCCTCCGGGATCCGTACCCGACGTATGCGGCACTCCGGCGCAACGGGGCCGTGCAGAGGCTCCCGGGCAGCGGGCACCGGGCCGGCTACGTGGTGACCGGCTACGCCGAGGCGAAGCAAGCACTCGCCCACCCCGGACTGTCGAAGGACACGAATCGCTTCTTCGCCGGCAAGGAGACCGGTCGCACCCTCCACCCCGCCGTCTCGCAGAACATGCTGGCCACGGATCCGCCGGACCACACCAGGCTGCGACGGCTGGTCACCAAGGCGTTCACCTCCGGTGCCGTCGACCGCCTGCGCCCGTGCATCGTCGACCTGACCGAGGCCCTGATCGACTCGTGGGTGCCCGGGGAGGAGGTCGACGTCATCGACGGACTCGCCGTCCCGCTCCCCGTCACGGTGATCTGCCGGCTCCTCGGCGTCCCGGGCGCCGACCGGGACCGCGTTCGGACGTGGTCGACGGACCTGTTCGCAGCCGGCGACAACCAACGGATCGACGCAGCGTCCCACGCCCTGGCCGACTACCTGGCCGAGCTGGTCGCCTCCAAGCGCCGCGCGCCGGACGACGCGCTGCTGTCCACCCTGGCCACCGTCCGCGACGGCGACGGCGACGGCGACCACCTGACCGAGCAGGAGCTTGTCTCGTTGGCGGTGCTGCTCCTGGTCGCCGGGCACGAGACCACCACCGCCGCGATCGGCAACGCCGTCCTGGCGCTGCTCCAGCACCCCCACCAGCTGGAGCTGCTGCGCTCGGACCCGAACAGAATCGAGAGCGCGGTCGACGAGCTTCTTCGCTACGACTCCGCGGTCGCCATCGCCACCTGGCGCTGGGCTCCCGAACCGGTCCGGGTGGGCGAGACGGACGTTCCGGCGGGCAGCCCGGTGTCCGTCAGCCCGGGCGCCGCCAACCGCGACCCCGCCCGCTTCCCGGAGCCGAACCGGCTCGACCTCGAACGAGAAGGCGCGCACGCGCACCTGGCCTTCGGCCACGGCATCCACCGGTGCCTCGGCGCACCGCTCGCTCACGCCGAGGTGGCAACTGCGCTGCGTGTGCTTCTCACACGCTTCCCCGAGCTTCGACTCGGCCGGCCCGCCGACCAACTGCGCTGGCGCCACTCGCGGCTCATCCGCGGGCTGGAATCGCTCCCCGTCCTGCTGTAGCCGGGCCGCCGGCGGAGTCCGCCGACGCGGCTGCACCGACCGCCGACCGGGCGGTCGCGGGGCCCGCGCCACGTCACCGGGGCGTGGCCCGGGCCCGGCGCGCTCAGTCCGTCAGTCCGTCGCGCTCAGCCCGTCGCGGCGGCGGCGCTGGCGGCGGTGGCCGCGGTGATCACGGCGGCCATGGTGGCCTGCATGTTCCTGATCGCCTCGCGGACGGACTCGCCCGCCCACTCACCCTCGGCGACCTCGGCGAAACGTGGCTGGACCCGCTTTCGGGGCAGCTCGGGGAAGGCCAGCCGGTGCAGCCCGGCGGAGTGCAGCAGGGCGACCAGGGCGGCGGTGCGCAGGTCCGGCTCGGCGCCGTTCAGGACGACGTCCGCCAGCCGGGCGCGCAGGGCCCGCTCCACGCTGCCGTCCGTCGCCGGGTAGAGCCGGACCGGGAAGAGGCCGAGCACGCGGTGCCGCCGCTCGGCCACCACTCCCCGTTCACAGAGCCGCAGTTCGGTGTCCCGGAGCACGGTGGAGCGGTCCCGGGCGAGCCACTCCGCGGCCTTGGCCCGGCCGGGCCTCCGCCCGTCCGCCCACTCGGCGAGGCGCTCCAGCCGCCCGTCCACCAGCGGCTCGCCGGTCGAGGTGCGGTCCGTGACCGCGATCCGCCCGTCGGCCACCTCCGCCCGCCCGGCCAGCACCAGTTCGGCCAGCAGGCCGCCCGCCGCCGCCCAGGAGGTGTTCGTGCCCTCCTTCGGCGCGCCGGACTCGTCGTCCAGCGAGAGCAGCACCAGTTCCTCGGCGAGGGTGACGTGCATGGGGGTCCCTTCCTCTTCCTCTTCCACCGGTTCTCATCGCCCCGGGGCTTCGACCAGACGCCTGCCCGGGTGTCCTCCGCCAGCAGCGTCCGCAGCAGCGCCTCGGCGCCGCCGCCCGCTGCGCTGGACGCCGTACCGCCCGCCGCGCCGCCCGACAGGCAGGCCTCGACGGAGCGCGGGTCGGCGGGCAGCGCACGGTCGTCCCCATCGACCCCTCCCATGGATGCGGCTTTGTCGGAACAATACGCTTACTTTTCCTGCTTTTTGCCGTCTCCCGTACGCCGAGAACGCATCAGCGCCCCTCCGCGCACGCCTGTGCCCGGGGCGCGCGCCGCATCGCCCAGAGGGTCGGGCCGCCCCCAGGCAGCCGCACCTCCTCCTCCACCTCGAAGCCGAAGTGCCGGTACAGCGCGAGGTTCTCCTGCTTGGAGGACTCCAGGTACACCGGCAGGCCCGCCGCGTCCGCCCTGGCCAGGCCCGAGCGCAGCAGGGCGGCGCCCTCTCCGCGGCCCTGGGCGACCGGGTCCGCGCCGAGCACCGCGAGGTACCAGTGCGCCTCCTGCGGCGCGTTCGCGGCGGCCGCCTCGACGCAGTGCCGGAACCAGTCGGCCCGCTCCCCGAGCAGACCGCTCAGCTCCCGGATCGTCCCCTCGTCCGGCGCGGCCTTCTCCTGCGCCTCCGGCCCCACCCAGAGGGCGGCCGCGTGCTCGGTGCGCTCGCACACCCCGTGCGGCAGGTACTGCCGGGTGAGCAGGGTGCTGAAGTAGCCGTCCAGCGCGGCCGGGCGGGTGGCGCCGTCCGGGAAGAACCAGCACATCATCGGGTCGTCCTCGAAGGCCCGGGCGAGCGCCCCGGCTATCGACCCGACGTTGTCACCCGTCGCCGCCCTGGGCGCGCCCGCATTCGTCATCCGCATACGGACATCCTGCTCGCCCTTATCCCCGCCGCCCGGACGGGGCCCCAACTCGGCTCGTTCCGAACGCTTCTGACCGCACGTGCGCGTGGAGGCGGTGGAGCGGCCGCTGCGGGCGGCGGGCCCGCTGTCCGAACGACGGCCGCTCCACCGGGGGGTGCCTCTATGTCCTTCGTCAAGGCTGCGCGGGTCATGCGGGCACGGTTTCGGGGGTGCGGGTTTCGTAGAGGGTGCCGTCTCGGAGC
>NZ_JBHXEG010000154.1:0-8120 GCF_042724935.1 Kitasatospora sp. NPDC127060 | reverse complement strand
GGCGGGAGCAGGGTCAGGGACGGCTCCCGCCGCCTCAGGCCCGGTGGGCCTCCGGCCGCTCCGGGGAGGCCTCCGCGAGTGCCCGCCGTACGGCCTCGACGCCGGCCCGCAGCCCGTAGACCGGCGTGGCCGGCTGCTGCCGCCAGGACTCGTCGATGCCGCCCGCGTCCACGGTGTCGAAGCCCAACTCGTCGACCAGCGCCCGCACGACCGCCTTCGCCGCCTCGTCGTCCGAGGCGACCGGCACGGCCAGCCGCTCCGGGTCGCCCGCCGGGAGCGGGCGCTCCAGCAGGTCCTGCGCGTAGGTGCCGTTGAACACCTTCACCACCGGGTGGCCCAGGTGCTGCTCCGTCCAGCGGCTCTCCGTCAGCCCGCCGTCCTCGATCGCGTCGATCCGGCCGTCGCGCTCCTTCGGGTAGTAGTTGCCGGTGTCGATCACCGCCACCCCTTCGGCGGCGCCGTCGAACAGCCCGGCGGGCAGGTCCGGCACGTGCTTCAGCGGCACCGTCACCACCACGACCTGCGCGCCCTTCGCCGCCTCGGAAGCCGTCACGGCCGTGGCGCCCGTCTCCTCGACCAGGGCCTTCAGCGACTCCGGTCCGCGTGAGTTGGCCACCGAAACGTCATGGCCCAGCGCGGTCAGACGCCGCGTCAGGTTGCCGCCGATGTTGCCCGCGCCGATGATGCCGATCTTCATGGGAGAACCCCTTCGCAGTCCCTACTGGCCCGTCCCCCGCCCCAACCACGCGGTGACCGCGTCTGTTCCCGCACCGCAGCACCCGCAGGGTGGTTCTCCGGAGGCCACGGTTGACGCGAGCCCGGTACCGGCCCGCCCTGCCAGGACCAGGCACCAGCCGCTCCGGGCGACAATCATCCGACGAGCCCGACCAGGCCCCGATCACCTGCACCCCCGGCCCCGGCACCCCCTCCGGCGACGCCTGCCCCTGCTGCACCGGCGGCCGGCTAGCAGAACGGGAACTCCTCACCGCCCCGGTCGCCGTGGAGCGCCCGTACGAGTTCGCGGTCGGCGGAGGGTGCGAACCCCGGAACGCCGTCTGGGACGAGCAGAGTGCCCCGCACCAGGCCCCCGTGGACCGGCTGTGCGGCGCCCGCCTCCAACTCGCCGTCGAGGAAGCCGTTTTCCGGATCGACGACCCCACCCAGCTCGATCAACTCTTCACCATCCATGACATCCTGGCGACATGACCCACGACATGGTGCCGCCACTGCTCGCGGTCGCAGTGCTCCTGCTCGTCATCAAACTGGCCCGACTGCGGCGAAACGGCAAGCCCCTGCCGCTGCTTCCGCGTTCGCGGCCGGCCTGGGCGACGGCGGGCGTCGCCGCCGCCCTGGTGGTGGCCTCGGGGGTGTCGGCCGGTCAGGCCTGGGGCGCCTCCATCATTCCCGCCGTGGCGCTGGGCGGCCTGGTGGGGTCGTTCGTGGACCTCCGGTACCGCTGATCCGGTACGGGACCGTCACTCGAACCGCGAGGGGTCGCCGGCCCCGCGCCTGACGATCTCGGCCTCGCCGTCGGAGAAGTCGATCACCGTGGTCGGCTCGGTGCCGCAGTCGCCGGAGTCCACCACGGCGTCCAGCACGTGGTCGAGCCGCTCCTTGATCTCCCAGCCCTGGGTCATCGGTTCGTCCTCGCCGGGGAGGATCAGGGTGCTGGAGAGCAGCGGTTCGCCGAGTTCGGCGAGCAGCGCCCGGGTGACGGCGTGGTCGGGGATCCGGACGCCCACCGTCTTCTTCTTCGGGTGCATCAGTCGGCGCGGAACCTCCTTGGTGGCGGGGAGGATGAAGGTGTAGCTGCCCGGCGTCGCGGCCTTGACGGCCCGGAAGACCCGGTTGTCGAGCTGCACGAACTGCCCCAGCTGGGCGAAGTCCTCGCACATCAGGGTGAAGTGGTGGCGCTCGTCGAGCCGCCGGATCGAGCGGATCCGTTCGAGCCCGTCGTGGTTGTCCAGCCGGCAGCCGAGCGCGAAACAGGAGTCGGTCGGGTACGCGATGAGGGCCCCGGAGCGGAGGCTGTCAGCCACCGTGCCGATGGTGCGCGGCTGGGGGGACTCTGGGTGAACGTCGAAGTACTTCGCCATTGGCCGACCCTACGGGATCCCGGCGGCCCGGGGGCGCAACCGCGACGGACCGCACCCTGGCGGACCGGCCGGGACGCGGCGTACGGTCGGGGGCCATGGGTGTGGACCAGGCGCGGGTGAACCGGATCTTCCTGCCCGGGACGTACGCCCTCGGCGTGCCGTACGAGCTGTTCCGGGAGCTGCGGGCGCAGGCGCCGGTCCGCTGGGTGGAGGAGCCGGCGGTGGCGGACTGGCCGTCCGGCACCGGCTACTGGTCGGTGCTGCGGCACGCGGACGTCAAGCACGTGCTGCGCAGCCCGGAGCTGTTCTCCTCGCACCTCGGCGCGACCCAGATCAGGGACCCGGACACCCCGGCCGACCTGGCCTTCGCCCGCACCATGATGCTCAACCAGGACCCGCCCGACCACTCCCGGCTGCGCCGGGCCGTCGCGGCCGCCTTCAACCCGCGCGCGCTGAGCACCGATGAGTTCGAGACGATGTTCTTCCTGTTCGGGGTAGTCAAGCGGACACCTGGACATCTTCCTGAACGTGCTTGCTCTGTCTGAGGTTTGGCCTGTGAGGTGCTTGTCCACTACTTCAGCAAGCGTCACTGGAAGCCAGGGCGGAAGCGATCAAGCCGGACGGAGTCCTGGCCGAAGGCACATGCCTGCTTGAGAGTCTCGTGGTCATCGAAGAGCCGTGTCCGGCGCGCACGCCGAAGCCGAGGCCGTCAGCTGGCGGACGGAAGAGGTCACGCGTGCGGGCACCACCCAATGGCGCCACGGCCGATGATGAACGGCCTCGTTCTCGGCCAAACGATTGGGCGGGGTGCGCATCATAGGCACTGAGTAGCCCAGCCGAACGACGGTACGGAGGCTCCGGAGCCAGGGCGCGTATCGGATGGTGATGAATCTGCGGGATTTCCCGTCGTGGCGGGGTGCCGTACCTGCCGATCGGCGAGTACGGCCCCTGGGGGTCAATCTTGTGAGGCTGGCAGGTGGTCTTCTCCGGGGACGTTGACAGCTGACGGTGTTCTGCTGCCCGCCTACGTGTCGGACCTCGACCCGGTCGAGGGCGTGGGGGTGCGCGTCCGACACAGTCTGGCCAACGGCTCCATAGCCGGCACCGGCCTGCCCCCCTCGACACCCCGACCTCACTCTGACAAGCCGCGGTCAGCGGCGTCCGGGGGAGCGGGCTGCGCCATTCGCCGGGGTCCGGTCAGCGGGTGTCGCGGCGACGCAGGAGGATCATGAGGGTTTCGCGGGCATCTCGGCGTCGTTGCCGGTCGCGGGAGAAGACTGAGACGGCTGCGGTCGAGGCCACACCGGCGGCGTACAGGACGCCGGTAGCCGCGGCGAGATCGGTGCCGTTGCGGAGCAGGGTGGACAGTGCGGACATGGATATCTCCAGATGAGGGCCCGGTGCTCCTGCGCCTCCGGGCGTCGCAGCACAGGCTGACCGTTCCGGAGGGTTTCCGGCGATCTCCCGCCGTGCCCGATCGTGCTGGTTACGCTGGTCAGCGTCGGCGAAAAAGTGTCCGGAGGGTTTCGCCCGGTGTCGCTCTGGACGGTGGAGGAGGGGGAGGTTGACCGTCGATTCAGCCCGAGGAAACCTTGGCTCAGCACTGCGGCAACTGTGGGAGGCGGTCGGCTCCCCTGCGCTCTCCACGCTGCCGGAGCGTGCGGGGATGCCGATCACCACGAGTACTTGGAGCGACTGGTGCAACGGCAAGAGCACCCCCTCCGATGGCGATCACTTTCTCGCTGTCATCAAACATCTGGGCGAGAAGGCACATGGAAAGCCCTTGACGGCGCAGCAGGTGCAGATATGGAAGCGGCGGCTGGCGGCGGCCAAGGCGGAGAGCAACCGAAATCGTGGTGGCCGGCCCCCGAAGCCGCAGCCTCCCGAGCCTCCTGCGGTCCGGAAGGCGCGCGATAGAAGGGAGCGCGTCTTCAATCGGCACTCGGCATGGATCAAGCAGCACGTACGTGCCAGCCGGCTCCACGAACGGCAAGCAGAGCTACGGGAGCTGGAGGCGTTCTGTCTTGCCCCGGAAGGCGAGGGGCAGTTGTCCCCTTACGCGTGCTGGCAGGCCGGGCCGTGGGCGGGAAAGTCGGCCCTGATGGCGGAGTTCGCGACGCGACAACGCCCGGCGGACGTGGATGTGGTGAGCTACTTCATCGCCGAGCGCCTTGGAAACAACAACCGTGATGACTTCCTGACGGCTGTATCGGAGCAGCTCTCGGCACTGGCCGACCGGGAAGCCCCGCGCCGAAGTGGTTCCGCAGGGGAGTTGCCCGAACTCTTCCGAGCCGCCGCGGAGGCTTGCCAGGGGCGGGGACGACGTCTGGTACTGCTGGTCGATGGCCTGGACGAGGACAGTGGCGGCGGGCCCGGTGGGCAGAGCATCGCCGCACTGCTGCCGAAGGACCCGCCTCCCGGCATGTGCGTGGTGGTCACCGGTCGACCGAATCCGCCCGTTCCTGACGGAGTACCAGGGGATCACCCTCTTCACGACCGGCGGATCGTCCGCTCTCTGGCACCGTCCGAACAGGCGAAGAGCATCGAAAAGAGGGCGGTCCGAGAACTTTGGCAACTGTTGCGTGACGAACCAGTCGGCAAGGACCTCCTCGGCTTTGTGGTGGTGTCTCAGGGAGGTTTGACCGGGGAGGACCTGGCGGCCCTGGTCGGCAGGCCGTCCCTCCGTGTGTCGCTGGCTGAGATCAACACGCGGCTGCGCGGCATCACGGGCCGGAGTTTCGCCGTCGACGGCACGAACGACCTGTTGCCGGACGTGGAAGCGGGGTCCCGTGCCTACGCGTTAGCGCACCGCGAACTTCACAGAACGGCTCTGGCTGAACTGGGCGATGCAGCCACCGCTGAATATCTGGAGCGGCTGCATGCTTGGGCGGATACCTACCGTACGAGGGGATGGCCAGCGGACACGCCGGCTTACCTGCTCGACCACTACCCCCGTCTGCTCCGCAGACTGGGTGACACCGAGCGCCTGACGCGTCATGCCATCGACACGGCCCGGCACGAGCGCCTGTGGTGGGTCACCGGGGATGACGACCAAGCGCTCCGCGAGATTGACCAGGCCTTCCAACTTCAGCGTGCCGAAGCCTGCGCCGATCTCGTGGCGTGCGCGCGCCTGGCCCATCTGCGTCAAGCCCTCCTTGAGAGGGTTGGTGTTCTCCCTGCGTCATTGATCGTCACCTTGGCACACATTGGTCGCGCCGAACGCGCGATAGCCTTGGCCGGGCGACGGACCTTCGAGATGCCCAGCCTGCTCCTGCGGATCCTCCAAGCGGCAAAGAGCCGGCCGGACGCGGTCAAGGCCGCCCGTGAAGCAGCCAGTCACATCGCTGACCCTTGCGAGCGCGCCGAGTCGCTCACCGGCATCGCCCGTGCGTTGGGGGACGCGGGCGACCGGGCTGTGGTCGCTGCTCTTGCCGAGGAAGCTGCCGCCGCCGCCGAAACCATCACCGACTCTTACAAACAGGCGCAGTGCCTGACCTATCTCGCCGAGACGCTCGTCCGAACCGCGCACTGGGACGAGGCCGTTGCCGTCGTCAGCGGTGTCGGTTATCCCGGCCAGCGGACCCGGGCGCAGGCCACCATCGCCCAAGCACTGGCCAAGGCCGGCCACTGTGACAGAGCCATCGTCCTCGCCCGGGAGGCAGCCGCCAGCGCCGAGGAGATCGCCGACTCCTACCTGCGGGCGCGGGTGCTGGCTGAGATCGCCCACGCGATGGCGCTGGCGGGGCGACCGAACGATGCCGCGTGCATTGCGGGCACCATCACGGACCGCCTCGGGCAAACGCACGGCCTGGACGAGACCGCCCGCGCCCTGGCCGAAGCCGGGTACTGGCCCGATGCCGTCACTCTCGCCCGGATCATCACCCGTCCCGTCGCGCGAGCCCAGACGCTGGCAGCCGTCGCGCGGACGCAGGCAAGGGCCGGACACCACGACGGGGCCGTCGCTCTCGCTGAGGAGGTCGCCGCCACCGCCGAAATGATCTCCGACGATGCCGATCGGGCGAAGGTGCTGGCTGCCAGTGCGGGAGTCCTGGCAGATGCCGGCTGGCAAGACGTCGCCGCCAGCAGAGCGGCGGCTGCCGCCCGTACCGTCTCCGACAGTGATCAGCGGGGCCAGGCTCTGGCAGCCGTCATGCGGGAACTGGCCGCAGCCGGAGACCGCCGGGGTGCTGTCACCTTGGCATGGGAGGCGGCGTCCGCCGCCCGCGACCAGGTCAATCCTGGCAGCCGAGACGAGAGTCTGGGCGGGGTCGTCCGCGATCTGAGCCAGGCCGGGCTCCCGGACGTCGCCATCGACGTCGCCTCCGCCATTACCGCCCCCAACAAGCAAGGCAAAGCCCTGGCAGGCGTCGTCTCGGCCCTGGCCAAGGCAGGAGACCACGAGAACGCCACCAGTGTCGCCCGCAGCATCACCCACCGCGGCTCTCGGGTCGAGGCGCTGGCCGCCGTCGCCCAGTCCATGGCCCAGGCAGGGCTCGAAGATGAAGCCACGGAGATGGCCAAAGAAGTCGCCGTGCTCTCCCGCAGCACCACCACGCCTGCCGACCCCAGGTATCTGCTCGACCTCGCCCGGGCACTGGCTGAAGCCGATCTCCTGGATGAAGCCGCAGCCCTCGCCCGCACCGCCACCGATCACTGCCGAGATCCATGGTTCCTGGCCGGTATCGCCTCCGTACTGGGTGTGGCGGGATACCACGACGAGGCAGTTGGGATCGCGGAGAGGATGTCCTCTCCATCTCTGAAGGCGAAAGCACTGGCCGAGACCGCGCGGGCCCTGGCCGAGGCAGGAAAGCACGAAGTCGCCGTCGCCATGGCCCGGGATGCTGCTGCTGTCACCGGCAGCGTCACCGACACCGAGCAGCAGGCTCAGGCCTGGACGGACATCGCACGGGCGCTTGCCGAAGCGGGACGCCTCGACGAGGCCCTCGACGCCGCTCACCGCTCCAGCACGGGCACCTTCTTCGGCTACTGGCAAAAGAGACCGCTCCTCATCGACATCACCCGACGACTGGCTCGCGGAGGGCGATACGAGGACGCCACAGCCCTCGCCGACACACTCACCGGCGACTACCTACGAGGGCAGGCCCTCACCACAATCGCCCGGGAGATCATCAGCCTGGGAAGAAGGGACGACGCCACCACCCGGGCCCGGCAGGTCACCGTCCTCGCCCGCAGCCTCGCCGATCCCTACGAACAAGCCCGTCTTCTGGCCGTGGCCGCCCAGGTCCTGGCCCAGGCGGGACACCGAGGGGAGGCTGCGGACCTGGCGCGCGAGGCAACGACCGCTGCTCGCATCATCGACCACCCCGAGATGCGTGTCAGCGCCCTAAGAGCCATCGCCTCGACATTCGCCCGCGCGGGACAGCCCAACGGCGCCCTCGCCATCACTGAAGAGGTCCGTGCGCTGGAAGTCCTCCACCCCAGCGACGCATCCGACCGCGCGCTGACGTTCATCATCGAGCCGCTCGCCAGTATCGGGCATATTTCACGGGCTGTCGCCGTCGCCCGTACGATCGCCGACGAGGCGAGCCGCGCACAGGCGCTTGCCGCCATCGCCCGGACATGCACGGACACCGCACAAGCGCGAACGTTGCTGGCAGAAGTCCTCGATACCCCCCACTGGCGCGTCGCCGTACGCCCCCTGGCGAGGCTCGACCCTCATGCCCTCTCGGCGATGGCAGAACTAGAGCGTGTGGGATTGTGATCAATCTGCGGGTTTGCCTCGTGGCGGGGTCTGATCTGGTAGATCGTGCCGCGTGCCGCGAGCCCAACCGACGGACACGAAGTGGGAGTTCATCGAGCCGTACTTGCCGATCGGTGAGTGCGGCCCGTATCCGGAGCGGCTGCGGCAGCAGATCGAGGGCGTGGCCCGGCGGTTCAACAGCCGGACGAGGTGCCCGACCTTTCGGCCCGCGTGACGGGTTCGTCCGTGACGCGCACACACCTGTCACGCACACCTGTCACGCGCACACCTGTGCCGCACCGCGTCGCCCCAGGCGGCGCGGT
>NZ_JBHXEG010000153.1:0-8416 GCF_042724935.1 Kitasatospora sp. NPDC127060 | reverse complement strand
TGCGCGGTGATCAGGCCCCGGTACCAGTCATAACTGTCCTTCGGGGTACGAGTCAGAGTGTCGTAGTCGACGCGAACCAGGCCGAAACGCTGCCCATGGCCGACGTCGGGGCCGATCCGTGCGCTCACCCTCATGAGGTCTCTCGGTGAGCCGGGCACGGGTCACGGTGGTGCGGTCACCACGTGGGCGCCAGCCCGCGCTCGCGCAGCCAGGCCAGCTGGACGGGCGGGTTCGAGCCGCAGCCCCCGGCGTGGTCGGCGAACCGCCACACCGTCATCGTCCGGTCCTCGCCCGCGTAGTGGTTGAACGCGGCATAGACCGTCCGCGGCGGGCAGACCGGGTCCATCAGACCGACACTGAACAGAGCCGGAGCGGTGGCCCGCCGGGCGAAGTGGACGCCGTCGAAGTACGCGAGGGTCGCGAACGTCGGCTGAACGCGCTCCCGACTGTGCCAACGCAGATAGCTGACGAGCTCCTGGTACGGACCGTCCAGAGAGGTCCGCGCGCCTTCAAGGTAGTCGCACAGGAACGGCACGTCCGGCATCACCGCCGCCACCCGGTCCCCGCTGAGCCCCGCCACCGCCAGGGACAGCCCACCACCCTGGCTGCCGCCCGCCACGACGATCCGATCCGCGTCGAGACCGGGCAACTGCGCGACGGCGTCCACCGCACGCACACAGTCGGTCATCAACCGCCGGTAGTAGTGGTTCTCCGGGGACTCGATGCCCCGGGTCATGAAACCCCCGACCCACTGGGTGCCCTCGCCCACGCCCCGGTCCGGAGTGTCGTGTCCCTGCCCCCGGCTGTCGACGACCAGCTGGGCGTACCCGGCCGCGGACCACAGCAGATGCTCGGTGGGCAACCCGCGCCCCCCGCTGTATCCCATGTAGGTGACGACGACGGGCAACGGGCCTTCGGCGTCGCGCGGGCGCAGCAGCCAGGCGGCCACCGGCTCGCCGTTCCAGCCGGAGAACCGTACGTCGTCGACCTCCACGGTGCGCAGTCCGTACTGCTCGGTGACACGTTCGGCCTTGACCGCGCCGCCCTGCGAACGGGCCTCGGCAAGAGTCCGCTGCCAGAACTCGTCGAAGTCCTCCGGAACGGTCGGCTCGGGACGGTAGGCGGCGAACTCCTCGGCGCCGAAGTCGGTGACGGGCATGGGCGATCCCTCCGGGTGCTGCGAGTTCGAGGTCAGGTGATGGGGTGTGAGCAGTGACATGCGGGCCGCCTCCGGGCGGCTGGTGACTGCGGGTCGGCGCCCAGGCGGCCGGCGGGATCGCCCCGTGCGGTGAGCCGGGCTGGAACGGGTGGCGGCCCGTCTTCCCTCGGGACGGGCCGCCGGTCTGTGGGGCGGGAGGCCTCAGCCGGCCGCACCGAACCGGAACGAGGAGAGCCGGTAGTCGCCGTGCAGGGTCAGGCTCAGGTCGTGCACGCCGTCGAGCGGGGCGGCGAGGTCGGCGGTGACCGTCGTCCAGGCGTAGCGGTCGCCGGTCACGGGCACCTCGACCTCGGCCACCACCCGCCCGCCGGACCGGACGTCGAGCCGGGCCGGTCCCGTCTTCCCGCCCTCGCGGGCGGTCTCGACCTCGACCCGGACGGCCCCGGAGAGGTCGACCTCGCGGAACAGCAGCGTCGCGGGCTGCCCGGGGTCGGTGGGGGTCACGGCGTCACCGTCGTCGCGGGTGGCGTCGACGATGGTGATGTCGGTGTGGTCGTCGAAGTCGACGGCCTGGACGCTCCGTCCGACGACGGCGCGGGGGGTCGGCGCCGCCCCGGTCACGGTGAGCGGCACGACGAGGACCTCGTCCTCGGCCGACCTCGCCACGACGACCTCGTAGCCGCCGGGGTCGACGGCGAAGGCGCCCGTGGCGACGTCCCAGTGGGCGAACCGCTCGGCCGGCAGCCGGAACGTCAGCTCGCGCCTCTCCCCCGGCTCCAGGCGGACCTTGCGGAAGTCGGCCAGGCGCAGCCGGGGCGCCTCGTAGCGGGCGTTCAGGGCGCGGACGTAGACCTGGACGACGTCGCTGCCGGCGCGCCGGCCGCGGTTCTCCACGGTGACGGTGAGGTCGACCGCGCCGTCCGGGCCGATCGACGGCTGCGACAGCCGTGGGTCCCGGTAGGCGACGTCGGTGTAGGAGAGCCCGTGGCCGAAGGGGTAGAGGGTGGCGCCCCGGTGGTACTGGTAGGTCCAGCCGGCCTTGATGATGTCGTAGTCGAGCGGGGCGGGCAGCGGGTCGTCGCCCCGGTACCAGGTCTGCGGCAGGCGGCCGGCGGGCTCGGCCCCGCCGAGCAGCACCGCGGCCAGCGCGTGTCCTGTTTCCTGCCCGCCGTGGGACGTCCACACCACGGCGGGCAGGTGTTCGTCGGCCCAGTCGAGGGCGTACGGGTAGCTGCTCATCACGACCAGGGCGGTGTCCGGGCG
Organism: Kitasatospora sp. NPDC127060; assembly: GCF_042724935.1. Lineage (NCBI taxonomy): Bacteria > Bacillati > Actinomycetota > Actinomycetes > Kitasatosporales > Streptomycetaceae > Kitasatospora > Kitasatospora sp. NPDC127060. Next base: position 5,994 of record NZ_JBHXEG010000153.1, on the reverse strand, counting down.
GACTTCGGCGACGGCGCGCAGCAGTTCCTCCTGCCCCTCGGGCAGGTCGATGTCGGCGCGGTCCTCGGTCTCGCGGCCGTTGATCAGCGGGTGGTTGCCGAGGACGACCACGGCGACATCCGCGTCCGCGGCGGCCGCCCGGGCCTCGGCGATGCCGTCGCGCACCAGCTCGCGCTGCCAGCGCTCGGCGTCCTCCGCGCTCTCCGCGGTGACGCTCACCCGGCCGTCGGTCGGGTCCACGGCGGCGTAGCGCCCGGTGAAGACCGATCGCAGCAGCACCGTGTCGGGGCCGTCCGGTTCGATCCGGAAGGTCTCCTTGACGAACCAGCTCTTGATCACGTCCTGACCGGCCGCCAGGCCGTCGTCGTCCTGGAGGGACAGGAACCGACCGGTGTCGGCGGCGCGCAGGGTGGTGGCGCCACCGCCCCAGTCGGTCACGTCGAAGGCGGACTTCCCGAGCAGCTCACCGGTGGTGCGCGAGCGGAGGGTGATGCGGTCCGAGCCCTCCACCGTGACGACCTCGCCGCCGTGGGCGCCGAGGGCCGCGGCCAGTCCGGTGGCGATGCCCACCTGGTACGGCAGGGTGCCGCTGTACCAGTCCTCGAAGAGGGTGTCGGCGAGCGGGCCGATGACGGCGATCCTGGGTGCGCGGGCCGGGTCGATCGGCAGCAGACCGGTGTTCTTGAGCAGGACGGTCGACTCGGCGGCCGCCCTCCGGGCCAGGGCACGGTGTTCGGGGCTGTCGATCACCTCGGGGCCGATGCCCGTGTACGGGTCCAGTTCGGGGTCGAACTCGCCGAGCCGCAGGCGCACTTCGAGCTGCCGGCGGACGGCGCGGTCGACGTCGGCCTCCTCGATCAGGCCGCGCTCCAACGCCTCGCGCAGCCGGCCGATCACGGTGGCGCTGTCCTCGCCGTGGTCGGTGAAGTTGTCGATGCCGGCCTTGAGCGCGGCCGCGTGGGACTCGGCATGGTCGTCGAAGTAGTGCTCCGGGTCGACCAGGTTGGAGGGGGCCTCGGCGTCGCTGACCACGAACAGCTCGTGGCCCGTCTGCCGGGCCCAGCGGCGCAGCTCCACCTCGATCAGCGGACTGACGTGGCAGGGGCGGCCGTTGACCAGGTTGTAGGCGGCCATCGCGCCGGTCGCGGCGCCGGAGGCGACGACGGGACGGAAGGCGGCGAGGTCGTACTCCTGGAGGACGCGCGGGCGCACCCCGGAGGAGGTGGTGCAGCGGTCGTCCTCGTTGTTGTACGCGAGGAAGTGCTTGAGCACCGGCGCGGTCCGCAGGTAGTCCGGGTGGTCGCCGGAGAGACCCCGGCAGAACGCCTCGCCGACCCGCGCGGTGTGCACCGGGTCCTCGGAGTAGCCCTCCTCGTTGCGCCCCCAGCGCGGATCGCGCAGCAGGTTGAGCACGGGGGCCCAGGCCTGCAGGGAGTTGGGCCCGCGCTCGGGGCTGCCGACTGCCGGCGGGCGGTGGTAGTGGAAGGCCCGCAGCTCGGTCGACACCGCCTCGGCGACTCCGCGCACCAGGTCCTCGTCCCAGCTGGCGCCGAGGCCGACGGCCTGCGGGAACACCGTCGCCACGCCGAGCCAGGAGACTCCGTGCAGGCCCTCACTGCCGGTACGGAACGGGCCGAGACCCAGGCGAGGCACGGCCGGCGCGTACTGGTGCAGCATCGCGAGCCGTTCGTCGAGTGTGAGCCGCTGAAGCAGGTCGTCGACACGCTTGCGCGGGGCGAGCGTGGGATTGCGGAAAGCAGGCAGGTCGGCTGCGGATGCCGGCACGGAACTCACGTGGAATACCCCTCGGACAGCTGGGCTCAGTGGTCAAGTCGAAGCGCCTCGACGCTGACACGGCCCAACTGGCCTGTCAACTAGCCGGGAACCAAAGGATTTTGATTTTGTTCAGCCTCTTGCTCAACCGGTAACGCGTCGTTAGTCTCGCCGAAACATTCAAGCGCTTCGACGCTTCAACGGAGAGGGGCCACGCCACCATGAGATCCGGGTTGAATCGCAGGAGCTTTCTGACCACCGCCGCCACGGTCGCGGGGGCCGCCGCGATGGCACCCCTGCTGTCCGCCTGCGGCGGCGGCTCGGACAAGAAGGCCGCGGCGAACACCAAGGAAGGCCTCAAGGCCGCCCTCCCGACCTACGTACCCAGCACCAACGCAGTCAAGCCGGACATCGCCTCCGTGCAGGGCACGGGCGACGCCGCGACCGACCCGGCCTACCTCTCCTACCCGGCTTCCCCTCCCACCAGCGTCTCCGGCGTTCCGGGCAAGGGCGGCAGCTACACGGCGATCACCCCGCTGTGGGGCACGGCCCCACCGGTCGGCAACTCCTTCTACCAGGCGATGAACAAGGCGCTCGGGGTCGAGCTGACCGTCAAGCCGACGGACGGCATCAACTACAACACGATCATCCCGACGATGACCGCCGCCAAGAAGCTGCCGGACTGGATCAACCTGCCGGCCTGGCTGAACTCCAACTTCAACACCGGCGGGCTGGTCGGCACCCAGCTCGCGGACCTGACCCCGTACCTGTCCGGCGACAACATCAAGAAGTACCCCAACCTGGCCGCGCTGCCCACCGGTGCCTGGCAGCACGGCGTCTGGGGCGACAAGCTCTACGGGATCCCCTGCTTCTCCACCAGCTTCGGCATCCCCGGCGCCACCTTCTACCGCCGGGACATCCTCGACGCCCGGGGCATCACCGCCGACCAGGTCAAGTCCGCGGACGACCTGATGAACATCGGCAAGGAACTGACCGACGCCAAACGGGGCGTGTGGGCCTTCGACGACGTGTGGACCTATCTCCAGTTCGCCTGGGGCGTTCCGATGAAGTGGCGGGTCGACAACGGCAAGCTGGTCCACCCGTTCGAGACCCAGGAGTTCCTGGAGGCCCTCGACTGGCACAACCGCCTGGCCGCCTCGGGCTACATGCACCCGGACGCCCTCGCCGGCGACGTCTCCAACGGGAGCACCCGCTTCTACGGCGGGAAGACGCTCATCGGGGGCGGCGGACTGGGCGCGTGGAACCTGTCCGACCACCAGTCCGGCACCGCCGCGGACCCGAACTACCGGCGCGGCGCGTTCAACGCCATCTCCGCCGACGGCAAGGGCACGCCGGTGATCTACATGGGCGCCGCCGCCAGCATGATCAGCTACCTCAACGCCGGTCTGAAGCCGGAGCAGATCCAGGAACTGCTCGCAGTCGCGAACTACCTCGCCGCGCCGTACGGCACGGCCGAGTACACCATGGTCAACTTCGGCGTCGAGGGCGTCCACCACACCCGGGTGAACGGCATGCCGACCTTCACGGAGGAGGGGAAGAAGGACGTCCAGGTGACGACCTACTCGTTCCTGGCCGCCTCCGGCTCCGTGATCAGCAACCCGGGCGACGAGCAGGTCACCAGGGACTACGCAGGCTGGTCGGCCGCCAACGTCAAGTACCTCACCAAGCCGCCGTTCTGGGGCATGAACCTCAGCATGCCGCAGGCCATCGCCTCGGCCGATGCCGCGCAGAACGTCAACGACACCATCAAGGACTGCTACCACGGCAAGAAGAAGGTCTCCGAGGTGCAGGACGCCATCGCCAGCTGGCGCTCCGGCCCCGGGGAGCGGCTCAAGCAGTGGATGACCGACAACGTCCTCAACAAGTACGGCACCGGCCAGTGAGCACCGCGGCCCCCAAGCGCCCGGCCGAACCTGCGCGGCTCACCTGGCGGACCAGGCTGCGGCGCGACAAGTCCCTCCTGCTGATGACGGTCCCCGCGGTCGTCCTGCTCCTGGTGTTCAACTACGTGCCGCTGTTCGGCATCGTCACCGCCTTCCAGGAGTACGACCCGCTGGTCGGGGTCTGGCACAGCGAATGGGTCGGCTTCGACCAGTTCCAGCAGCTGTTCGGCGACCCGGCGTTCTGGGCCTCGATGAAGAACACCCTCTACCTCAGCTTCGTCCAGCTGGTCCTGTTCTTCCCGATCCCCATCGCCCTGGCCCTGCTGCTCAACTCGGTGATCAGCGAGCGGATCCGCAACTTCTTCCAGTCCGTGGTCTACCTGCCGCACTTCTTCTCCTGGGTGCTGGCGGTCACGATCTTCCAGCAGATGCTCGGCGGCGCCGGCGTGCTCAACCAGTTCCTGCGCCAGCACGACATCGGCACCTGGGACATCATGACCAACCCGCACACCTTCGCGCTGCTGGTCACGTCGCAGGCGATCTGGAAGGAGGCGGGCTGGGGGATCATCGTCTTCCTCGCCGCACTGAGCGCGATCAACAGCGAGCTGTACGAGGCCGCGGCGGCGGACGGCGCCGGACGGCTGCGGCGGATGTGGCACATCACGCTGCCGGGCCTGCGCGGGGTGATCGTGCTGATGCTGGTCCTGCGGCTGGGCAACGCCCTGTCCGTGGGCTTCGAGCAGTTCCTGGTCCAACGCGACGCCGTCGGCCACGAGGCCGCGGACGTCCTGGACACCTTCTCCTTCTACTACGGCATCGCCACCGGCGGCTACAGCTACGGCGCGGCGGCCGGGCTCTTCAAGAGCGTGGTCTCCCTCCTGCTCATCTGGGGTGCCAACCGGCTGGCGCACGCCTTCGGCGAGGACGGGCTGTATCGCAAATGACCAACGCACTCACCATGGGATCCCGGCGGGAGAAGCGCCGCCAGGCCGCCACGGCCGCCAGGCGCCGGGCCGGCTCCGCCCGGCCGCCCTGGGACGAGCCGCCCACCGCCGTCGGCCAGGCCGCCAAGGGCCTCACCCTCGGCGGGATGCTCGCCGTCATCCTCGTCCCGCTCTACATCATCGTCCTGACCAGCTTCTCCACCCCCGGCGCCATCAACCGGGCCGGCGGCCTGGTGATCTGGCCGGACGGCCTGACCACCGAGACGTACCGCCAGATGCTCAGCGACTCGACGATCATCACCGCGCTGGGAGTGAGCCTCGGGATCACCGTGGTCGGCACCGCGGTGTCCATGGCCGTCTCCGTCCTGTGCGCCTACGGGCTCTCCCGGCCGCGCTCCCTCGGGCACCGCTTCGTCCTCCTGCTGCTGATCATCACGATGTTCATCAGTGGCGGTCTGATCCCGAGCTTCCTGGTCGTCACCGGCCTCGGCGGCTACGGCGAGTGGTGGGCGCTGATCCTGCCGAGCGCGGTCTCGGTCTTCAACATCCTGGTGCTGCGCGCCTTCTACCAGGAGACCTCCTCCGAGCTGATCGACGCGGCCCGGATGGACGGCGCGGGCGAGTGGCGGATCCTGTGGTCCGTCGTCCTACCCACCTCACGCGCCGTCACCGCCGTCACCGCGCTCTTCTACGCCGTGGGCTACTGGAACTCCTTCTTCAACGTCATGCTCTACATGCCGACGGACAGCGAGAAGTGGCCCCTGCAGTACGTGCTGCTCACCTACGTCAACCGGGCCAACGGCCTGCCCGGCTCGGTCAACTCCGGCTTCGGGCAGACCCACGCGCAGACCGCACCGCTGTCGCTGCAGATGGCGGTCGTGGTCCTCACCCTGGTACCGCTGGTGATCGTGTACCCGTTCGTGCAGAAGCACCTGCGTACCGGTGTCCTCACCGGCGCGATCAAGGGCTGAGCGATCCGCACCGGTCCGGCGCGCCCCGCCGGGCCGGGACCGGAGCGGGACCAGAGCGGGACCGGGCCACGCCCTCAACGGAACCGACATGGAGGAAGCCAGAGCAATGGTGAAACTCGCCGATGTGGCCAGGCACGCCGGCGTCTCGTCCAGCACGGTCAGCTACGCCCTCAGCGGCAAGCGCCGGATCTCCGACGAGACCAGGCTGCGCATCGAACGGGCCATCACCGACCTCGGGTACCACCCCAACGCGGGTGCCCGCGCCCTCGCCGGAAAGCGCTCCCACATCATCGCCCTGGTCGTGCCGCTCAACCCCGAGGTGCACGTGCCCACCATGATGGAGATCGCCATCGCCGCCACGGTCACCGCCCGCGAACACGGCTACGACGTCCTGCTGCTCAC
>NZ_JBHXEG010000152.1:0-8784 GCF_042724935.1 Kitasatospora sp. NPDC127060 | reverse complement strand
ACCGCGCGAACCCGAGCCGGAACCCGAGCCGCCACCGTACGAACCACCGCGCGAACCCGAGCCGGAACCCGAGCCGCCACCGTACGAACCACCGCGCGAACCCGAGCCGGAACCCGAGCCGCCACCGTACGAACCACCGCCGTACGAACCGCCGCGCGAGCCGGAACCCGAGCCTCCGCGACCGCCGCCGCTGCTGCCGCCGTAGGAGCCGCCCCGACCCCCGCCCTGTCCGCCGCGACCGCTGCCGCCGCCGCTGCTGTTCCTGCCGTTGCCACTGCTACGCATCAAAGTGTCCGTACGTCGTTCCGTCTGGGATGTGCGGTCGTTTCGGCCGACCTCACCTCCCCCTACCGATCAGGCGTTGCCCGATCGGCATCGCCACTGCCGTCCGCGGCCTGCGCGACAGCGGCGGCGACCGCCTCCGCGATCATCGTGCCCTCCAGGGACTCCGCTTCCACGTCGTCGACCTCGGGCAGGAAGGGAGCGAGCTCCGGCAGCTCGTCCAAGCCGCGGAGCCCCATCCGTTCCAGGAAGTAGTTCGTCGTCCGATACAGGATCGCACCTGTTTCGGGCTCGGATCCGGCCTCTTCCACCAGTCCTCGCTGTACCAGGGTACGCATCACGCCGTCACAGTTCACACCACGGACGGCGGAAACCCGGGATCTGGACACCGGCTGCCGGTAGGCGACCACCGCCAGGGTCTCCAGCGCGGCCTGGGTCAGCCGGGCCTGCTGGCCGTCCAGCAGGAAGCGGTCGACGGCTGCGGCGCAGGTCTCCCGGCTGTAGAACCGCCAGCCGCCGGCCACCAGCCGCAGGTCGAAGCCGCGCCCCTGGGCGGCGTACTCGGCGGCCAGCTCGCGCAGCGCAGCGGCCACCGCGGCCCGCGGCCGCTCCAGCACCCCGGCCAGCCGGTCCTCACCGACCGGCTCGTCGACGACCATCAGGATCGCCTCCAGCTCGGCCTTCAGCCCCGGCCCGAGGGGCTCCGGTGCACCGGGAGTCGACGAGGCCGACTTCTGGTGCACCACCCGGGGCTCGCCGCCCTCCACCTCCGGCACCGCCACGGGCCCCGCCGCCGCCCGGTCCGGCAGCAGCTCGAAGGCCGGCTCCAGCCACTCCTCGGTCCGCGGCCGCCCCGGCAGCCCGAGCGGGCGGCGCACCGGCCGCCCACCATCGTTCCCGCCACTCATCGCCGCCCGTCCTCCTCCTGCGACTCCTGCGACTCCTGCTGCCCCTGCGGTTCCCGGGATTCCTCGGACTTCAGGGGCTCCCGGGGCCGCTCCGCCGCGCCCGCGGGCCGGTCGAACTCGTCGGTCACCTCGACCGGGCCCCGGCCCTCCTCGGCCACCCAGCGCACCCGCAGCTCACCGAGCGCCTCCGGCTGCTCGAAGGCCAGCGCCCGCTCCCGGTACAGCTCCAGCAGCGCCAGGAACCGGGCGACCACCACCATGGTGTCCGGTGCGTCCGCGACCAAGTCCTGGAAGGAGGCCTCGCCGAGGCCGGTGAGCAGCCCGGCCACCAGCGCGGCCTGCTCGCGCACGCTCACCGGCGGGGTGTGGATGTGGTCCACGTACACCACCGGCTTCGGCTTGGGCTCCATGGCCTTGGCCGCCAGCTGGGCGAGCCGCTCCGGCCCGATGGTGATGACCACCTCGGGCAGCAGCTCCGCGTGCCGGGGCTCCAGTCCGACGGTCCGGGGCCGCCGCAGCAGTTCGTCCGCCCAGCGCTCGCCGAACAGCGCCGCCGCCCGCTTGTACGCCCGGTACTGCAACAGCCGGGCGAACAGCAGGTCACGCGCCTCCAGCAGGGCGAGGTCCGCCTCGTCCTCGACCTCGGCCACCGGGAGCAGCCGGGCGGCCTTGAGGTCGAGCAGGGTGGCGGCCACCACCAGGAACTCGGTCGCCGCGTCCAGGTCCCAGTCCGGGCCCATCGACCGGATGTGCGCCAGGAACTCGTCCGTCACGGTGGCCAGCGCCACCTCGGTGACGTCCAGCTTGTGCTTGGCGATCAGGCTGAGCAGCAGGTCGAAGGGGCCCTCGAAGTTGTCCAGCCGTACCCGGAAGCCGCCCCGGGACTCCTCCTCGGTGGCGTTCGCGGCGCTGGCGGCTGGTTCGACGGTGCTCGGCATGACGGTCCATCTTCACCCGCCCGCACCGGCCGCCCCGCCCGGGGGCCGCCCGACACGCCGCCCGACACGCGTGCCCCGGGCCCGGGGCACGCCCCTGCGGGCGCCCTACCGGCCGCGCAGCCGCCGGACCAGGATCGAGGCCTCGCCGCGCTGCTCCAGGTCCGCCAGGACGACCGCGATGGCCTCCCGGACGATCCGCCCGCGGTCCACGGCCAGGCCGTGCTCACCGCGCAGCACCAGCCGGGTGTGCTCGAGGTCCATGAGCTCCTCGGCGGAGACGTACACGGTGATCTTCTCGTCGTGCCGCTCGCGCCCGGTCGGACGGCGCGGCGCGCGCCCGCGCGGCCGGGTTCGGCCGGCGGCGCCGGCCTGCTCCTCGGGGGCACCGGCGTGGGTGCGGCCGGCCGGGGCCGCGCCCTGGGGCCCGCCGACGCGCTGGGCGGGCGGCTGCGCGGGCGACGGCGCCGTGGCGGCCGACTGTTGCTCCTGCGGCGCCTGCCGGTCGTCCTGGGCCCCCTGAGCGGCCTCGGTACCCTCGGCGCCGTCCGTGCCGTTGACGGTCCGCGCGGTCTCCGGTCTGGATGCCTCGGCGGCCGGACGCGGCGCGAGGGACGGCGACAGCGCCATCCCTCCGGTGGTCCGGAACAGCTCGTCGGCACCCGGGAGACTCACTCGGCGGGGCGGCACCGGTCGAGCACCTCCCTGGCGAGCTGGCGGTAGGCGGCGGCACCGACCGAGTTGGTCGCGTACGTCGTGATCGGCTCGCCGGCGACGGTGGTCTCCGGGAAGCGCACGGTCCGCCCGATGACGGTGTGGAAGACGTGCTCGCCGAACGCCTCCACGACCCGCGCCAGCACCTCACGGCTGTGCACGGTGCGCGAGTCGTACATGGTCGCGAGGATGCCGTCCAGGCGCAGGTCGGGGTTGAGCCGCTCGCACACCTTCTCGATGGTCTCGGTCAGCAGCGCGACACCGCGCAGCGCGAAGAACTCGCACTCCAACGGGACGATCACGCTGTGAGCGGCCGTCAGCGCATTGACCGTCAGCAGGCCCAGCGAGGGCTGGCAGTCGATGATGACGTAGTCGTAGTCCGGCAGCAGCGGCTTCAGGGCGCGCGCCAGCGCGGACTCCCGGGCCACCTCGCTGACCAGCTGCACCTCGGCGGCGGAGAGGTCGATGTTGGAGGGCAGCAGGTCCATGCCGGGGACGGCGGTCTTCAGCAGCACCTCATCGGCCGTCAGGCCCCGCTCCATGAGCAGGTTGTAGACGGTGACGTCGAGCTCCATCGGGTTGACGCCGAGCCCGACCGAGAGCGCGCCCTGCGGGTCGAAGTCGACGAGCAGCACCCGGCGGCCGTACTCGGCCAGCGCCGCGCCCAGGTTGATGGTCGACGTGGTCTTGCCGACGCCGCCCTTCTGGTTGCACATGGCGATGATCTGGGCGGGGCCGTGCTCGGCGACCGGCGCGGGGATCGGGAAGTACGGCAGCGGACGGCCGGTCGGGCCGACCCGCTCGCGGCGCTGGCGCGCGGCGTCGGGGGCCAGCGTGGCGGCGTACTCCGGGTCCGGCTCGTACTCGGCGTCCGGGTCGTCGTAGGCGCCGTAGGCGAACTCGCCGTAGGCCAGGCCGTAGGCCGCCAAGTCGGCGTCGTGATCGGTCACCGTGGTCACCTGCGCTGTGTTCTGGCGTGCTTCGAAGGTACGGAGTGCGACCGAGCCGACCTCGGCCGAGCCCACGGAGGGCTGCCGGGCCCCGGACTCCTCACTCGGCTGGCCGGCGGTGAGCTCCGCCAGTCCTGGCTGACCACCCCCGGGAGCAATTGTCGACTCATTCACAAGTCGTCTTACCTCCTTGGGCATCCAGGACTCTATGTCGATTCGTCAGCGTGGCAGCATGCCGACGGTTTGCGACTCTAGGCCGTTCAAGGCGTTCGCAGCAACACAATCCACGGTAGTGGGCACGATGTGTCGACTATCGGGCGGGCTGCTGTCAAGGGATGAGCGGGCCTATGACCCTAACGTTTCCGCGGGCCGCCGAGGGTCGGGTGACACGACCCGGGGGAATTGACGACAGAGCGACCCGCCCGGTCCATCCGGTGTTCACGGGCACGGCGAAGCCCCCGACCCGAACGGATCGGGTCGGGGGCGAACGACCGCCGTGCGGTCAGGGAGTTCAGGCGAGCACGCTCTCCAGCGTGACCGACTCCAGGCCGAAGGCGTCGGCCACGGCCGGGAAGGTGATCTGGCCCTCGTGGACGTTCAGGCCCTTGGCGAGCGCCTCGTCACGGCGCAGCGCCTCCTTCCAACCGCGGTTGGCCAGCTCCAGCACGTACGGCAGGGTGGCGTTGGTCAGCGCGTAGGTGGAGGTGTTCGGGACGGCGCCCGGCATGTTGGCCACGCAGTAGAAGACCGAGTTGTGGACCTGGAAGGTCGGGTCGTCGTGCGTGGTCGGGTGCGAGTCCTCGAAGCAGCCGCCCTGGTCGATGGCGATGTCGACGAGCACGGAGCCCGGCTTCATCCGGGAGACCAGCTCGTTGGTGACCAGCTTCGGGGCCTTGGCGCCCGGGATCAGCACGGCGCCGATGACCAGGTCGGCGTCCAGGACGGCCTTCTCCAGCTCGAAGGAGTTGGACATGATGGCCTTGATCTTGGTGCCGAAGATCCGGTCGGCCTCGCGCAGCTTGTTGATGTCGCGGTCCAGCAGGGTCACGTCGTAGCCCATGCCGATGGCGATGGTGGCCGCGTGCCAGCCGGAGACGCCACCGCCGATGACGACGGCCTTGGCCGGGTGGGTGCCGGGCACGCCACCGGGCAGCACGCCGCGGCCGCCGGCCGGACGCATCAGGTGGTACGAGCCGACCTGCGGGGCCAGCCGGCCCGCGACCTCGGACATCGGGGCGAGCAGCGGCAGCGCGCCGTTGCCCAGCTGCACGGTCTCGTACGCGATGGCGGTGGTGCCGGAGGCGACCAGCGCGTCGGTGCCGGCACGGTCGGCCGCCAGGTGCAGGTACGTGAAGAGGGTCTGGCCCTTCCGCAGCCGGTGGTACTCGGAGGCGATGGGCTCCTTGACCTTCAGCAGCAGGTCGGCGGTGGCCCACACCTCGTCGGCGGTGGGGAGGATGGTGGCGCCGGCGGCCACGTACTCCTCGTTGGGGATCGAGGAGCCGAGACCGGCGTTGTCCTCGATGTAGACCTCGTGTCCGTTGCGGACCAGCTCATGCACGCCGGCGGGCGTGATGGCCACGCGGTACTCGTGGTTCTTGACCTCGCGGGGGATGCCGACCTTCACGACTGAACACGTCCTCTTGCCATGGGGGTCCCGACCGGAGAAGACCGGTGGGCGACGCGCACGTGGGGAGCCTCCGGGCAGGCCGGGGCATGGGGATCGCTGCGCGACTGAGTTCGAGTGTAATGAAGCCCAGGCGGCCTGTCAGCCTTCCAAATCGAATAATTTCGCCGAACACATTGGCAGGTTCGTAGGCTTCCACAGGAACTTACCTGCCATAAGTGCCGCAACCGGGCACTTTCGACGATACCTCTGAAAGTGCCCTCACCACCCGGCGTCGACGCGTTCCCGCAGGTCCGCGAGGGCGGTGCCGACGGCCTCCCGGCCGCGCTCGTCGCCGATCCGGCGCAGCACCGCCAGCGCGGCCCGGTACTCCCGGTCGGCCTCCTCGAAGCGGCGCTGCGCGGTGTGCGCCTCGGCCACCCGGGCCAGCAACCGGGCCTCCGCCGCGTGGTCCCCCAACGACTGCCGCAGGCCGAGCGCCCGCCCGTACCAGTCGGCGGCGCGCACCGCGTCGCCGAGCGCCCGGTGGCAGCCCGCCGCGCCCTCCAGGGCCCGGGCGCAGAGCGGTTCGTCCCCGACCGCACGGGCGTGCTCCAGGGCGGCCCGGTAGTGCGCGGCAGCCTGGTCCCAGCGGCCCGCGGCCACCTGCAGATCGCCCAGGTTGAGCAGCGCGGCCGAGGCCCGGCGGGGGCGGCCGTTGCGCTCGGCGACCGTGAGCACCAGTTCGTGCAGCCGGTAGAGGTCGGCGGGGGCGGCCGCGCCGGTCAGCGGCAGTGCCCGGAGCAGCGAGGTGACCAGCCGGCCGGCCGAGCCGTCCAGGTCGCCCTGGCCGATCGCGTCGGCCACCGCGCCGAGCAGCAGCTCGCGCTCGCCGAGCAGCCAGTCCCGGGCCTGGTCGGCGGAGTCCAGCCGCAGCGCGGCGGGCAGCGGCTCGGGCGCCGGGCCGCTGCCCGGGGCGAGCAGGGCGCGGGCGGACTCGGTGAGCCGAACCAGCCGCTCCAGCAGCCGGGCCCGGGCGAGTTCGGTCTCGGCGGGCCGGTCCTCCTTCTCCCGCAGCCGGACCAGCCGCTGGTGGAGCCGCCCGGGCACCCGGTAGCGCGGGGTGCCGTCCGCGGCCGGGGCCTCCTCGCCGAGCAGCTCCCGCTCCGCCAGCGCGGCCAGCGTCGCGGCGGCCTCCGGCACCGGGCAGCCGACCAGGGCGGAGGCGGTGCGCGGGTCGGCGGTCTGGGCCGGGGCCAGGGTGAGGGTGCGCAGCATCCGCGCCTGGGCGGCCGGCAGCCCCCGGTACAGCAGGGTGAAGGCCCCCAGCAGCGGGTCGTTGTCGGGGACGGGCACCGGCTCGGCCGGCTCGGGCTCCGGCCTGACCCAGGTCGACGGGTCGCCGGCCGGCTCGGGCGCGGCGACGGGCGCGGCGACGGGCTCCGCGGTCTTGTCCTCCGCCGCCTGCTGCGGGCCGTCCTTCTTCTTCTGGGCCCCGGCGGTGCTCGGCGTCCGACCGCTCTTCCCGGCCTTGCCGCTCTTCCCCGCCTTCCCGGCCTTCCCCGCCCTGCCGCCCTCGGCGTCGGCCCCCGACTCCTCCGCCACCACCCGGTCGAGCTCGCGCGCCGCGTCCGTGACCGCGGTCTTCGGGTTGCCGCGCAGCCAGCGCGCCATCAGCCGCAGCGTGGCCGGCCGGGCGGCGCAGGCCTCGGCGAGGTCGGCCCCGCCGACCGGGTCGCAGGAGATCCGGGTGCCGCCCACCAGGTCGGCCAGCAGTTCACCGGAGGCCTGCTGGTCCAGCCCGCCGAGGATCACCGGGTCGATGTCCTCGATCCCGGTGAGCGGCCCGGCCGTGGTGGCGAGCACCAGGCAGCCGGGCTCGTCGGCGAGCAGCGGCCACAGCTGCCCGGCGTCCCGCACGTCGTCCAGGAGCAGTAGCACCTTGCGCCCGGCCAGCGCCTCCCGCAGCGCCACGCCGCCCGGCTCGTCCCGCCCGTCCTCGACCGTCCCGGGCAGCGGCACCGCGGCCTGCGGGTCGAGCTGCTCCAGCAGCAGCCGCGCGGCCCGGCCCGGCGGCACCCGCCCGCCGTCCGGGGCGGACAGCCGGGCGAACAGCACGCCGTCCGGGTAGTCGGCGGCGACGGTCCGGGCGAAGCGGGTCGCCAGCGCCGTCCGGCCCGAGCCGGGGCGCCCGGCGAGCACCAGGACGGGGCAGCGGCCGCTCACCCGGCGGGCGGCGGCCGCCCTCAGCGCGGCCAGCTCGGCCCGCCGTCCGGTGAACAGCGTGGGCCCGGCGGGCAGCCGGTCGAGCCCCGGGACGGCGCCGGCGGGCGCGTCGGGGCCGGGATCCATCGTCGCCGTCTTCCTCGCCACCCGTGCCACTCCCGACGTCGTCCCGCGCTCAGCGCCCGGCGCAAAAAAGCGGGCGGCCCGGGACGGGCGCCCTGTCTGCGAAGCGTAGTTCGACCGTCCGGCTGATCCGAGGTGACATCCGGTCGTACGAACCGGCAAATCACCCCAAGGAATCAAGCCCGGTCGTCCGCGAACGCCGTCGGGGGTCCGGGGCGGGCGCTCAGGCCTCGAAGGGGCGAGCCGGCCAGGGCGCGTCCGGACGGCGCAGCCCGTCCAGGCCCGCCGGGGAGGTCAGCGCGGCGTGCACGGCGAGGGCGCCGGTCACCAGGGTCGGGTTGTGCAGCTGCCCGGCCTGGATCAGCCGGATCAGTTCGGGCACCGGGACCCAGGCGACCTCGATCTCCTGTTCCTCGCCCTCGGCCGCGTAGCGCTCGCCCTCGGCGGCCGACAGGTCGGTGGCCAGGAACATCCGCAGCGCCTCGTCGGTGCCGCCCGGGGAGGTGTAGTAGTCGGCGAGGATCCGCCAGGTGTCGGCCTTGCAGTGGGCCTCCTCGTACAGCTCGCGCTGGGCGGCGTGCCACGGGTTCTCGCCGGGCACGTCGAGCAGGCCGGCCGGCAGCTCCCAGAGCCGCTGGCGGACGGGGTGGCGGTACTGGCGCAGGACCAGCACCCGCTGCTCGTCGTCCAGGGCGAGCACCGAGACCGAGCCGGGGTGGGTCTGGTAGTCGCGCCGGGCCCAGCTGCCGTCGGGCATCCGGACCTCCTCGCTGCGCACCCCGGTGACCTTGCCCTGGAACGGCGTGCTGCCGCCCCGGACCTCCCAAGCCTCGGCCGTGTCGGCGATCACCAGGTCGCTCCGCTCGTCCATCGCTCTCCCCTTTTCGTCAGTACGACACAATCTAACGCCGGACGGCGGCCCCGCGGGGATCGCGGGGCCGCCCGCCGGGCACCGCGCGGGGCTTTCACGGGGGCCGGGGGCGTCGTGGTAGCGGTTGCGGGCGTAAACAGGCCCGCGCACCGCGGGGGCGGGGGGGGAG
>NZ_JBHXEG010000151.1:0-9697 GCF_042724935.1 Kitasatospora sp. NPDC127060 | reverse complement strand
GCGAGCAGCTCGTGGGCGAGGCGGTAGGTGGCGGCGGCGAAGTCGCCGGCGGTGATCTCGACCCGGTCGGCGGTGGTGATGGCACGCCGGTGCGGCTCTCGGGTGAGGGAGCGCAGGATCAGGGCGGGGGCGCTGACGAACTCCCGTTCGGACATGGCCACTTCCTCACTGTCGGGGGCACCCGTGCCCCCACCCTAGCGCTGCCCCCACCGGCCCGGGTGGTGCTCGCCGGCCGGAAAGCCGGTGCGGGCGAGGGGCGGTTTCGGCACACTGTCCGGATGATCGCCGACCACTGGCCGCTGATGGGCCTGCGCGTCACCACGCCGCGCCTGGAGCTGCGCCTGCCCGCCGAGGACGAGCTCTGCGCGGTCGCGGACCTCGCCGCGCGCGGTGTCCACCCGCCGGGCGAACGCCCCTTCCTCACCCCGTGGGGCGAACTGCCGCCCGCCGAACGGGCCCGGCACGTGCTGCAGATGCACTGGCGGCGGCTGGGGCGCTGGACGGCGCGGCACTGGGCGCTGGACCTGGTGGCCTTCCACCGGGGGAACCCGGTGGGCGTGCAGGACATGCGGGCGCAGGAGTTCGCCGTACGGCGGGAGATCGCCTCCGGCTCGTGGATCGGCCTGGAGCACCAGGGCCGGGGTCTGGGCACCGAGATGCGCGCCGCGATGCTCCATCTCGCGTTCGCGGAGCTGGGCGCGGTCTCGGCGACCTCGGTGTCCTTCGCCGACAACCACTCCTCCCTCGCGGTCTCCCGCAAGCTCGGCTACCGCCCCGACGGCATCGACCGCGACACCCTGGACGGCCGGGTCGTGGAGTCCCAGCGCCTGCGCCTGTCCCGCGCCGACTGGCCGGGCCCGCCCGTCCCGGTGACGGTCACCGGCCTGACCCCCGCCTGCCGCGACCTCTTCGCCGCCCCGGCGGCGTAGCAGGCCGGGACCTCAGCCCAACGCCCGCGTGCAGGAAGTCGACCCGGTCGACTTCCTGCACCCCCGACGCCGCGGGGCGCCAGAGCAGGCCACTGCCCGCACGCCCGGGCCAACTGCCAGCCGCCGCGCCGGAAGTCGAACCAGCCGACTTCCGGTGCGCAGGCGGCACACGCGAGCCCGCCAACGCGGCAGTGCACCGAACCCGCCGACTCCCCGCGGCCCACGCCGGCCGCGCCCGCAGCGAGAGTCGGCGGGAGCGACTTCCGGTGCGGGAGCGCAGGTCAGCGGGCCTGCGGCAGGGCGGTCAGGGCGGTCAGGGCGGTCAGGGCCTGGGGCAGGGTGGTGAGGGTGTGGAGGACGTGGATGCCCTCGGTGGGTGGGGTGCCGGTGGCGGCGCGGTCGAGCCAGAAGGCGTGGAGGCCTGCGTCGCGGGCGCCTTCGGCGTCGTGGGTGTACTTGTCGCCGACGTAGGCGACTTCGTGCGGGGGCAGGCCCAGCGCGGTGCAGCCGGCGTGGAAGATGCTGGGGGCGGGTTTGGCCTCGCCGTGCTGGTCGGAGCAGATGAGGACGTCGCCGACGTGGTCGAGCAGGCCGATGGTGCGCAGTTTGCGGCGCTGGTGGTCGGTGTCGGAGTTGGAGACGATGCCGAGCCGGTAGTGGGGGGCGAGGGCGAGGAGGGTCGGCTCGGCGTCGGGGAAGGCGCTCCAGGCGGCGTCGCGGTGGGCGGCGTAGCCGGCGAACCAGGCGGCGGCCTGGTCGTCGGTGAGGTCTTCGGCGCCGTCCTGGCCGAGTTCGGCGAGGAACTGGCGGGTGCGCGCGTACTGCTGACCCTGCAGGGTGAGTTCCCGGGCGAGGTAGCGGGCGTACTGGTACTCCATGACGGAGCGCCACAGGGTGAGTGCGGCCTGCGGGGTGGGGAAGCGGTCGAGCAGGCCGACGTCCCGCAGGTGGGCGAGGATGCCCTCCTCCTCCGAGCGCGTGTAGTCGAACAAGGTGTCGTCGACGTCGAAGAGCACGCCCCTGATCGGCATGGACCGTCCTTCCCGGTGATCGCTGCGGTGTCCTGCGGTACGGACCCTACGCGTCGGCGTTGCGGGCGCCGGCGGCGAGGCGGTCGGCGAGGGCGGTGACGAGGGCGCGCAGTTCCTCGGGGCGCTCGATGGCGAACGGGCGGTCGAGTGCGGCCAGGACCGGGGGCAGCCAGTCGAGCCGCTGCGCCCGCAGGTCGACGCGCAGCCAGCCCCCGCCCGAGCCGCCCGAGCCGCCCGAGCCGCCCGAGCCGCCCGAGCCGCCCGAGCCGCCCGAGCCGCCCGAGCTGTCGGAGCTGTCCGAGCTGTCCGAGCTGTCGGAGCTGTCCGGATCACCCGGGCCGTCCGTCCCTTGGGGGCCGTCCGGGTCCGTGGCGGGTCGGAGTTCCCGCAACTCGGCGACGGAGGCGGGCAGATGGGCGCGGACGTGTGCGGCGTCGGCCCGGATGCGCAGGGTGACGTGGTGGCGGTAGTCGGCGGTGGCGAAGCCCGTCAGGACGCGCTGGGCGGGGTCGGGGCCGGCGGGTTCGTCGAAGGTGCCGGGCAGGGTGCGGGCGTCGGTGACGCGGTCGAGCCGCAGGGTGCGGTCCTGGTCGAGGCGGGTGTCGCGGCCGGTGAGGTACCAGCGGCCGCGGTGGGCGACGATGCCGTGGGCGTGCAGGGTGCGTTCGCTGGGGCGGCCTTCGCGGTCGGTGTAGCGCAGGGCGAGCGGGCGGCGGTGGCGTACCGCGTCGGCGACGGTGAGCAGCAGGGCGGCGTCGGGGGTCTCGGGTTCGCCGGGCGGGTGGCCGGCCGCCTCGCCGGGCGCCTCGCCGGGCGCCTCGCCGGGCGGGTCGGTGAAGGCGAGGGCGTCCTGGAGGGCGTCGAGCCGGTGGGCGAGGTGGCGGGGCAGGACGCGCCGGATCTTCGCCGTCGCGGTCTCGTTGGCGGTGCGCTGGGTGGTGGTGAGTGCGGTGCGGCGGCCGGCGAGCAGGCCCAGGAGTACGGCCAGTGCCTCGTCGTCGCCGAGCATGAGCGGGGGCAGGCGGTAGCCGGGGGCCAGGCGGTAGCCGCCGTAGCGGCCGCGCACCGATTCCACGGGCACGTCGAGTTCGGCGAGTTGCTGCGCGTAGCGCCGTACGGTGCGGCCCTGGACGCCGAGCCGGTCGGCGAGTTCGGCGACGGTGCGGGTGCCGCCCGACTGCAGGAGTTCCAGGAGGGTCAGCACGCGGGCGGTGGGTCGGGGCACGGGGAGAAACCTACTTCCGATAGGGGACCGGTTCTGTCCCCTATCGCTCCTAGTGTGCGGGGCACAGGGGCTTCGGCTCTTCAACTACGGCTTACTACGGTCTGGGAGATTCCATGGACTTCGTCTCGATCCGCGTCATCACCGGCGACGTCGCGCGCCTCGTCGGCTTCTACGAGCGGGCCACGGGGGCGCGGGCGGTGTGGGCCACCGAGGAGTTCGCCGAGCTCAGGACGGCGGGGGCGACCCTGGCGATCGCCGGCGCCGCCACGGTCGCGCTGTTCGCCCCGGGGTCGGCCCGGGCGGCGGACAACCGCAGTGTGATCACCGAGTTCCTGGCCGCCGACGTGGACCGGCTGGCCGAGGACCTGGCGGGCGTGGCCGCCGAGGTCGTCGCCGGGCCCGCCACGATGCCGTGGGGCAACCGGTCGCTGCTGGTGCGCGACCCGGACGGCAACCTCGTCAACTTCTTCACGCCCGTCACCCCGGAGGCCGTCGCGAAGTACGCGCGCTGAGTCCCCGGGGGCGCTCAGGGGGTCGGGACGGGTGCCGGGAGGGCGGCGGCGAGGAGGGCGTCCAGCAGGCCGGGGAAGCGGGCGTCCAGGTCGGTGCGGCGCAGGCTGACGAAGCGGTTGCGGCCGGCGACGCGGGTGGTGGTGACGCCGGCCTCGCGCAGGACCCGCATGTGGTGGGAGACGGTCGACTTGTGGAGGTGGTCCAGGCCCAGGTCGCGGGGGGAGCAGGAGTGTTCGGCGCCGTCGGCGTAGCTGAGCAGCAGGCGCATGCGCACGGGGTCGCCGAGGGCGTGCAGGACGGTGACGAGGTCGATGTCGGCGGTGGGGGGCTGGGGAAGCCGTTCGTCGTCGGTCATGGGGTCGGCTCCGGTCCTCGGGTCCCGTGAGGGGACGGCCAGCGGCGGGAATGGTTTGACAATCATCCACCAATCCCCGATTGTTTGGCGAGCATCAAACCGTTGCATGTTCGTCAAACAATTACTCCGGGGGGCTTCTCCGTGCCCGTACGCCTGCTCCTGCTCGCCCTCGGCACCTTCGCCATGGGCACCGACTCGATGGTGGTGGCCGGCATCCTCGGCCCGGTCTCCGACGACCTGGGCGTGTCGGTGGGCGCCGCCGGCCAGCTGGTCACCGTCTTCGCCCTCGGCTACGCCCTGCTCGCCCCGCCCCTGGCCGCCGCCACCGCCCGCTGGCCGCGCCGGCGCCTGCTGCTGACCGCGCTCACCGTCTTCAGCGCCGCCAACGCCCTCAGCGCCCTCGCCCCCGGCTACGAACCGCTGCTCGCCACCCGGGTGCTGGCCGCCGCCGGCGCCGCCCTCTACACCCCCACCGCCAACGCCGTCGCCACCACCCTGGTCGCCCCCGAACGGCGCGGCCGGGCCCTGGCCACCGTGCTCGGCGGCATGACGGTCGCCACCGCGCTGGGCGTGCCGCTGGGCACCTGGGTCGGACGCACCGACTGGCGGCTGACGATGTGGCTGGTCACCGCGCTCGGCCTGGCCGCGCTCGCCGGACTCGCCGCCCTGCTGCGCGACCTGCCCGCCCCCGCCGCCGCCCCCACCCTCGCCGCCCGCCTCGCCCCGCTGGGCCGGCGCCGGGTACTGGGCGCCGCCGCCACCACACTCGCCTTCTTCCTGGCCTTCCAGAGCGTCTACATCTACCTCGCCACCGCCGTCCACGGCGCCACCGGCGGCGACGCCGACAAGCTCAGCCTCGTCCTGCTCACCACCGGCGTGATGTCGGTGGCCGGCAGCTGGCTGGGCGGACGCCTGGTCGACCGCACCGGGGTGCGCACCGTCCTGCTGGCCGGCTCCGCCGTCGCCGCGTGCGCCTTCGCCGCCCTGCCCTGGCTGGGGCGCAGCATGCCGGGAGCGCTGGCGTACGCGGTGGTGGTGCCGCTGGCGGGCTGGGCGGTGTCGGTCGCGCTGCCGCACCGGCTGGCCTCGCTCGACCCGGCGAACGCGCCGCTGCTGATCTCCCTCAACAGCAGCGCCCTCTACCTCGGTACGGCGGGCGGCGGTGTCGCGGGCTCGGCGGCCATCGCCCTGCTGGGCACCCACTGGTTCCCCCTCGCCGCGGCGGCCCTGGCCCTGGTGGCCTGCGCCACCGCTGCGGCCACCACCCGCGACCGGCGCGCTCCCGCCCGGACGGGGACGGCCGCTCCCGCCCGGACCTGAACGCCGGCGCCGTCCCCCGAGCCGCTCCCCCGAGCCGCTCCCCCGGGCCCCAGGGCCCGGCCCCGCCCCCGTCCCCCAGGCGAGGGGTCCGGGACCTGGGGCCTGGAGCCTGGAGCCTGGGGCCTGGGGCGAGGGGTCCGGGACCTGGGGTCCGGGACCGGACGGGCGTGCGCGTCAGGCGCCGAGGACGTCGCCGACCAGGGCGCGGGCCTCCTGCTGGACCCGGGCCAGGTGGTCGGTACCCAGGAAGGACTCGGCGTAGATCTTGTACACGTCCTCGGTGCCCGAGGGCCGGGCGGCGAACCAGGCGTTGTCGGTGCAGACCTTCAGGCCGCCGATGGCCGCCCCGTTGCCGGGGGCGTGCGAGAGCACCGAGGTGATCTTCTCCCCGGCGAGCTGCCCGGCGGTGACCTGCTCGGGGGCCAGGCGGGCCAGGCGGGCCTTCTGCTCGCGGTCGGCGGGGGCGTCGACGCGGGCGTAGGCGGGGGCGCCGTGACGCTCGGTCAGTTCGCGGTAGCGGGCGCTGGGGGTGGCACCGGTGACGGCGGTGATCTCGGCGGCGAGCAGGGCCAGCAGGATGCCGTCCTTGTCGGTGGTCCACACCCCGCCGTCGCGGCGCAGGAAAGAGGCGCCGGCGCTCTCCTCGCCGCCGAAGGCGATCGAGCCCTCCAGCAGGCCGTCGACGAACCACTTGAAGCCGACCGGAACCTCCACCAGGGCGCGGCCCAGGCCCGCGGCGACGCGGTCGAGCATCGAGGAGGAGACCAGGGTCTTGCCGACGGCGGCGTCCGCGGGCCAGTCGGCGCGGTGGCGGTAGAGGTAGTCGACGGCCACCGCCAGGTAGTGGTTGGGGTTCATCAGACCGCCGTCGGGGGTGACGATGCCGTGCCGGTCGGCGTCCGCGTCGTTGCCGGTGGCGATGGCGTACTCGTCCTTACGGCCGATGAGGGAGGCCATCGCGGCCGGGGAGGAGCAGTCCATGCGGATCCTGCCGTCCCAGTCCAGCGTCATGAACCGCCACGTCGGGTCGGTGACCGGGTTGACCACGGTCAGGTCCAGGCGGTGGGTCTCGGCGATGCGCCCCCAGTAAGCCACCGAGGCGCCACCCAGCGGATCGGCGCCGATGCGCAGGCCCGCCGAGCGCACCGCGTCCAGGTCCAGCACCGAGGGCAGGTCCTCGACGTAGGCGCCCAGGAAGTCGTGGCGCCCGGTGGTGGCCGCGGCCAGCGCCCGCGCGTACGGGACCTTCTTGACCCCGCGCAGGCCCTCGCGGATCAGCTCGTTGGCGCGGTCCTGGATCCAGCCGGTGGCCTGGGAGCCGGCCGGACCGCCGCTGGGCGGGTTGTACTTGAAACCGCCGTCACGCGGCGGGTTGTGCGAGGGGGTGACCACGATGCCGTCAGCCAGCGCCCGGGGACTGCGCCGGTTGTGAGCCAGGATCGCGTGCGAGAGCGCCGGGGTGGGGGTGTAACCGTCGGCGGCGTCGATCAGCACCTGCACGCCGTTGGCCGCCAGCACCTCCAGGGCCGTGGCCTTGGCCGGCTCGGACAGGGCGTGAGTGTCCGCGCCCAGGAACAGCGGGCCCGCGACGCCCTGTTCGGCCCGGTACTCGCAGATCGCCTGCGTGGTCGCGGCGATGTGGTCCTCGTTGAACGCCGCGTCCAACGAGGAACCCCGGTGCCCGGAAGTCCCGAACGCGACCCGCTGCGCCACCTCCTGCGGATCCGGGCGCAGCGCGTAGTAGGCCGTCACCAGCCGTGCCACGTCCACCAGGTCCCCGGGCTGCGCCGGCTGCCCGGCCCGTGCGTGTGCCATCCGTCTTCTCCCGCCGAAATCCACGAAACTCGCGTTACGTCCTCGCCCCGCGCTCACCGATCGTAGCCAGAACGCGACCGTGCCCCGAACCGCGCGAGGGCGTTCGGGGCACGCAGGGCGGCCCGGGCCGGACGGGGCCCCCGGGTTCGGCCGGGCGGCCCGGGTTCAGGCGCGCGGGGCCGCCGGGTTCAGGCGGGCGGGTTCAGGTCGCCGGGTTCAGGCGGGCGGGTTCAGGTCGCCGGGTTCAGGCGGGCGGGTTCAGGTCGCCGGGTTCAGGCGGGCGGGTTCAGGCGGGCGGGTTCAGGTCGCCGGGTTCAGGCGGGCAGCTGCTGGCGGTAGCCGTCCAGTGCGGGGGCGGTGACGGTGGCCAGGAACTCCGTCACCCGGTACTCGGTCAGGCCCCGTCGCACGAACGGGTCGGTGGCCACCAGCGCCTCGATCGCGGCGCGGTCCTGCCCCGCCGCCAGGATCACCCCGCCGTCGCGCGGCACCTTGCGCCCGGAGGCCAGGAAGGTGCCCGCCGCGTAGTGGCCGTCGAGCCACCGCACGTGCTCCGCCAGCGCCTCGTCGATCCGCTCCATCGGGGCGGTGTACGTCAACTCCAGAACGAACATGCCGTCAGGCTAGCCGCCCGGCCGAACCGCAGGGCACCGGGGCCGCGGGGCTCACCGCGAGACGGGGCTCACCGCGAGGCGGGGTTCACCGGGAGGCCCACCAGGTCGAGGGCGCCGGGGCCGCGGGGCTCACCGCGAGGCGGGGCTCACCGGGCCGCGGGGTTCACCGCGAGACGGGGCTCACCGGGAGGCGGGGTTCATTGGGAGGCCCACCAGGTCGAGGGCGCCACGGCGGTGTAGCCCAGCGACTCGTACAGCGGCCGGCCCAGCTTCGAGGCGGTGAGGGTGAGCGGCAGGTGTGCCAGGGCGGCGAGGGAGCCGAGCATGACGGCCCGGCCCACGCCGCGCGAGCGGAAGTCCGGGGAGGCGGCGACCCAGTAGTGGCTGCCGACGCCCTCGTCGACCACGCTGACGCAGGCTCCGGCGGGCACGCCCTCACGTGTGGCGAGGAAGACGTCCACGCCCGGCTGCCCGATCAGCGCCATCGGGAACAGCTCGCCGGGGCGGTGGGGCTGGAAGCCGGTCAACTCGAAGCCCTCGATCACGACCCGCTCGGCCGCCCGGAGGTCCTCGGGGCGCCGTACCCGGATCACGCCGGGCGCCGGTCCGCCTTCCGGCCCGAGAGGCGCGGGCGGACGCAGCATGACGGGCATCTGCCAGTTCCGCAGACCCAGGTGGCTCAGGTCGGTGGCACTGAAGGGGTCCTCGGCGTTGACCGGGCCCGGGGCGCGGCGGGCCAGGGCGCCCAGTTCGGCGAGTTCGTCCGGGTCGAGGCCGGGTTCCTGGATCAGGATCCGCAGGCCGGCACGCTGGTCGCCGTCGACGGCGACGAATCCGCGGCGCCGGATCACCTCATGGCCGCGGCTTCGGCCGGTGGCGGCCCAGAAAGCGGCGGAGTTGCGGGCCTGGAGCGTCAGCGCCCCTGCCGGGGAGGCGTTCTGATCGGTCGCGGCGGGTGCGGCGGTGGGTGCGGTGGTCATAGTGCCTACGGTAGTGCCGAACTGGCCCGTTGCCCGGGCCAATTCCGATACGGGCCCGCTGGGCCACCTGCGGGGCACAGGCGGGGCACAGGCGGGGCACAGGCGGGGCGCGGGTGGGGCACGGGTGCTCGGAGCGGTGGGGTGCGGTGGGGTGCGGTGGGCGAGGGCGGATTCGAACCGCCACAGCCGCAGCGGGGGCTTTACAGGCCCTTGGGCTCTCCAGTGCCCAGCTCGCCCGGGGATACGCCGGCGCCCTTGCCCGCGGCGCGGGCAGGACGGGACGCTCAGCGCGCCGGGTAATAGCCGAACGCGCGCGGGCGGCGGCGATGACGATTGCCACTGGTGGCCATCGGCACGCTCCCCTCACTCCCCGCACTGCGTCGCACTGCGTCGCACTGCGTCGCCCCGCGCTGCGTCGGTGTGTTCCGCGACCCAGCCTGCCGTGCGGGGATCCTGGGGCGCAACTGCTTTTCCGGCCCCGGCCCCGGGAGGATGCCGACCCCAATCCTGCCAGGTCACGCAAGGGTTGCGGTAGGACGCAGCACACCCTATTTCCGTCTTGCCGCCGCCCCCGCGCACCGCGCACACTCGTGCGACACCCCACTCCCCCTCCACGGCCCACGTGCCACCGCCCGCCTGCCCGGGCAGCCGGCACGCGGCCCGGCGCGCCCCGGCGCGCCCTGACGCGGTGCGGGGGGTGAGGTACCGCAAGACGCGATAACGAAGGGGGACACGACGGATGAACGTGCACACGGACCTGGTGCTAGCCGCGCGGGTACGGCTGATGGGCCACAACGAGCGGATCCTGGAAGGCGAGGAGGGACTACGGGTCTACCGGATCCTGTTCACCGCCACCCCGCACGTCTACGCCTACAAACTCGCCTACGTACTACGGGACTTGAGCGAGACCAGCCC
>NZ_JBHXEG010000150.1:0-9727 GCF_042724935.1 Kitasatospora sp. NPDC127060 | reverse complement strand
TTGGAGGCCCGGGCGAGATCGTCTCGCCCGGGCCTCCAACGCTCTGCTGCGGCTGGGCGACCCGCTCGGGGGATCAGGCCGGGGCCACCAACCACCACGATGCCGGTGGTGCCCGCCGGCGGCGCGCCGGGCTAGGCCGTGGTGTCCTCGGCGGCTCGGGTCAGTGGGGGACGGGCAGTTCCCGGATCAGGGTCCACGACTTCTGGCCGGCCTTGTGGCAGACCACGCGCAGGCGCAGCGGCTGGTCCAGGTAGCGGCGGGCCCACGAGTCGATGGGGTCGTTGTCCCAGGCCGGCCGCAGGCTGACCTCCAGCGCGCGGACGGCGCGCTGGCCGAGCACAAGGCCTTCAACGGTGGTGGTGCGGCCGGGGTGGGCGACGCCGTCGACACCTGGGCGCAGACGCAGCGGCCCCCAGATCACCTGCGCGAGGTCCTCCGCCGTGGGGCCCGCGGGGCCGGGCAGGTGACTGACGCCCTTCTCGTCCAGGATCTCGACGGTGATGCTGTCGAGGTAGTCGAGACCCTCAGGGCCGTCGAGATCCACGCTCAAGGTCCAGTGGTTCATGTTCTGCTGCACGAGGCGGATATCGAGGTCGGGGGTGAGGTCCCGGTGCCAGCGGTCGCGCTCGATGCCCGCGACGCGCTCCGAGACGGCCGCCGACCGGTCGGCGGCCTTCCACGCGAACACCGCGACCAACGCGCTGACAACCGCCGCCACAGCGGCTATCCATTCAGTCATGACGCCGGACAGTAGCAAGGCGCACCGGCGGCGGGACGTGCATTTTTGCCCGCCCCCACCCGGTGCCGCCCTGCCGCCCGTGGCGGGCGGCTACCGGCCGCCCTCGCGCTGGCCAACGCCATCAAGGAGGCCGCCCCAGTCCAGACGGTGATCCTCACCGTCCACGAGATGAAGCGCCTGGCCCGCAACGCGGCCGAGCTGATGCAGCTTTCCGCCGACCTGGAGGACGCCGGCATCTCCCTGGAGCTGCTCACCGGCCCTCTCACCGGCATCTACGACCCCACCGGGATGGGCTCGATGTTCTTCGCCGTCCTGGCCGTCGCCGCCCAGCTCGACCGCAACTACATCCGGGAGAAGACCCTGGAGGGCCAGCAGGTCGCCGCCGCAAAGGGCAACCACGGCGGCCGGCCGAAGGTCATCGACGACGACTCCCTCACCTTCGCCCTCGCGCTCAAGGCCAAGGGTGCCACGGTGCCGGAGATCGCCCAGAAGCTCACCATCAAGGAGGGCAAGAACGCCGGGAAGCACCCCTCGGTGGCCTCGGTGTACCGGGCGCTCGCCGACGCGGAGGAAGCCGAGCGCGCCGCCGCAGCCGGACCGGACGGCGAGGGTCCCCGGCGGCCGGTACCTGTACAACTTCACCGACCCGACGACCCGCTCACCGCCGACGACGTGGAGCTGCGCGAGCGCCTGGTCGCCCAGCGCGCCGAGCTCACCGCCGCCGACCGCGCGGAGGTCGCCCCGTGATCCCGGGAGCACACGGGATGAAGGGAGGCGCGCTGCTGCTCGGCGCCGAGCACCCCGGGCGCCCCGGCCCGTTCGGCACCTGGACCGACCACCCGGACTCGGAGCCGGACGGCCCCGGCACGGAAGACACCGACGGCGCGCCGAGCGGCACCGCGGACCGGGGGCGAGCGCGATGAGCAAGGAGTGGGCGAACCCGGCGCATGTCCCGGCGTACGACATGCTGTTGGAGCTGGAGAAGCGCCTGGACGCCCTGCGGCACGTCGGGCACGCCGAGGGGATCGACCCGCGCGGGACCACCGCGCTGCACGCCGTCCGGCTCGCGGCGGCAATCCTCCAGCCCGTCGTCCCCGGCACCGAGGCGCCGCCGTTCCCCGACGACACCGCCCGCCTGCTGCAGCTGATCGCCAACTGGCGCGACGCCGCTCTCGACCTCGGCGAGTTCGCCCCAGCTGGCCCCGTCCTGCGGGTCATCCCCGGCGGCCGGGACGGCCGATCCGGGTCGGCCCGGTAAGGGCCGATCACCGCCGACCTCAACACCGCCATCTATCGGTGGGGGTTGGCCTCTGTCATCCTCAGTACATGTCCGCTGCTGACTTACAGTTGCTCGCTGACCGAGATGGGATTGTCTTCGTCGAGGAGGTCAAGGCGGCCGCACCTGGCGTGTGGTGGGTGTATCTGAGCTTCCCGCGCGATTCGCGTTTTTCCGGGCAGTCTTACGGGAAGAATGTGTGCTTCTCCATCGGCTGGCCGACAGTCGGACTGACCCTGGAGCAGATGTTCGCGAACCTGGTGGGTCAAGGTCCCGAGGGGCCGCAACTAGACTGGGTGGTTGAGCAAATCCGGATACAACTTCGTGAGTTGCTAAGAGACAAGTTCGATGAGTACCAGCAGGCGGCAAGCATCCCGCCGGCGCGCGCGCCTGAACCGCAACCGCAGATCAAATACCGCACCGTCATGGCCGGGTCGGGAGGCTGTCTGATGCTCACCGCCAGCAGCCTGACCGCTCTTATTGGATCGGTTGCCTGGCTGCTCGCGTAGCCACTGGCCCATGCAGCGATTGCTTCCGCAGCGTGGACGAAGAAGAGGCAGCGGTGCAGCGGTGCAGCGCGCCTCGCCGGCTCCCGGCGGCGACCACGCCCAGAAGCCCGCCCGTCCAGCCCGAGGGGCAGGCTGCTTCACCTCAAGATCATCGCGTGGCGGCCGTTGCCGCTGCGGTGGCCCTTGAACCGCGCCTTCGGGTCCGTGGTGATGCCGACGTACAGCAGGGCGCCCGAGGCGTCGAACAGCCGGTACAGGGCGGTGCGCCTGGCAGCAACCCGCTTCCACCGGGCCTCGTTCTCGTCGCACCGACGTCTGAGCTCGGCGTCCTCCTCGAACTCCAGCCGCATCTGCTCTGGCCACTCCGGGTCCGCCTCGGCGACCACCACGTCGGCGACCGCATACAGATCGCCCCGGCCGAAGACCATCATGTCGGGCTTCCCGAGGAACCACCGGAAACGGCGCGGGTGCCAGCCGCGCGCGACCAGCTCCGCCTCGTCGAAGAACTCCTTGCGGGTCACCCCGTGAGGGTAGAACGCTGCACTGACACTGCCCCAGGGCGAAGCGCGGCGACCAAGATCACGTCATGGCCCCTTTTGCACGTACCTTGGCTGGACCCCTCAGCCAGTCGTGCCTGGTCACAGCCCCTCCGGCCAGGGCCAGCAGCAGTGAGACGTCGTTCCGGACCGAGACCACGGCCCCGCGCGGCAGGCGCCCGTCCGGCAGCACCGGGGCGAGCGCCGGGTGCACGGGCCGGGTCGCGGCCTCGACTCGGGTGAGCCGCGCGGCGGGCGACGTCTCCTGCAACAGCTCGGCCAGCCGGTCACCGCGCATTGACACCTCGGTGTCGGGTACGGCGGCCAGGCGCGGGTTCACCGCCGCTCCCGGGCGTCGGCGGCCGCGGTGTCGCCCTGCTCGGGGGCGAGCGGGCGCACGGTCGTCGGGTCGGCAATCAGCCACACTGCGTCTCCGCCCTCACCTCAGCGCGCCGAGACGATCCAGGGCATCGTGGGCGCGGGGCGGCGCTGCTCGGTCAGCAGGGCGCAGTGCCAGCGGTCGCCGGTGCGGATCCAGGCCAGGCGCCAACAGCGGCCGGAGTCGTCCGGGGCCGGGGCGCCGGCCATCTCCGGCGGCACCACGACGGCGTTCGTCGGCGGGATTGGGGCGGCGGGTTCGGGCAGTCGGCGGATCGTCGCCTTGTCGTAGGCCAGCCAGGCCCAGGGCTCCTCGCCCGGTCCCGGCCCGTCCGGCGCCCAGCGGACGTGGGCGATCCGGTCGGGGCTGGCCGGAGGGCGCCGCCACGCGGTCAGCAGAGCGGGCCGCCACCGTCCGCCGAGGCGGATCTCCACCAGGCACCAGCGCTCGACGTCGTGGGGCATCCCCGTCCGCGTCATCAGCTCCCGGGGAGCCCGCGCGACGTCGCCCGGAAGCGCGGGCGGCGAGCTGTGGGAGAACGGGATGGCGGCGGTCATACCTCTGATTATTCGAGCAAACGTTCGAGTGATCAAACGTCAGCTGCACACACCCCTCGAACGGCCTACGGTGGACGAAGGGGCGGTTCGGCGGCGGAGGCGTGGAATGGCCAAGGCGGCGACGATGGTCTGCCCGGTTTGCGGCCGGACCGCGCCGTGGAACCCCTGGCTGGCCTGCTCGCTGCCGTGCTTCGACCGCGACCGTCCGACGGCCGAGGAGCAGCAGGCCGTGGCCGAGCAGGCGCCGGAGGCCTTCGCCTACTTCCTCGGACTCGCGCCCGGCACGCCAGCGGACGACGGCGGGTAGTCCGTGCTCGGCGCCGCGAACCCTCCCAGCACCCGGGTGTGCCCGCCCGGTCCCCGTCATGTCGGTCGACCGGCCCTTCCCACGTCCCGACCCGGGTCGGTTGGCCGCACCCTGGAAGACATGGGCCCCCGAGGATCCGCGCAGGTGAAGTTGCCGTACGTCGAGCCGATGCTGGCGACGGCCGGCACGCTGCCGTCTGGGCCCGGGTGGACAGGAGAGGCCAAGTGGGACGGCGCCCGGGCCGTCGCCTACATCCCCGAGGCCGCCCCGGTGCGGCTGCTCGGCCGCCGCGGCACCGACTTCACCGCCCGCTTCCCCGAGCTCGCCGCCGCGCTCACCGAGGTCCGCGGCCCGCTGACCCTGGACGGCGAGATCGTGGTCATGCGCGGCGGCACCCCCTCCTTTGCCGCCCTCCAGAGCCGCATCCACCGCACCCGCCCGGCCACCGTCCTGGCCGGAGCCGCCGCCGTGCCCGCCCTGTACATCGCCTTCGACCTCCTCCACCTCGGCGACCGCCCCCTGCTCAACGAGCCGTACGCGCGCCGGCGCGAACTCCTGGAGGGCCTGGAGCTGGACCGCCCGGGCCTACGAGTCCCGCCGACGTGGGACTCCGTCGCCGCTGCCTACGGATGGACCCGCGAACACCAGCTAGAGGGCGTCCTCGCCAAGCGCACCGACTCGCTCTACGCCCCCGGCACGCGCTCACACGACTGGATCAAGCTCAAACACCTGCGCACCGCCGACGTCGTGATCGGAGGCTGGCTTCCCGGCGGCCCCGCCGGTGACACCCTGCGGGCCGTCCTGGCCGGTGTCGAAGCCGAGCCCGGGCGCCTGCAGTACGTCGGCTCGGTCGGCACCGGCTTCACGGGGGCGGAGCGGCGCGCCCTCGCGGCCGCGCTGCGCCGCCTGGCCGTCCCGGTGTCGCCGTTCACCGCCGGTGGCAGGGCCCTGGGGCTGCCGCCCGGCACCGAGGTGAGGTTCGTACGCCCCGAACTGCACGCCGAGGTCGAGTTCCTGGAGATCACCGACCGGGGCCAGCTCCGCCAGCCGGTGTGGAGGGGCCTGCGGGACTGACCGCGCCGCCGTGGTCAACGCCGGAACGGGCAGCACACAGAGCAATGATCGAGACCTGTGGATCGGCCTGATGGAGGGGCGTACCTTCCCGAGTCTCGAACATGGCCGGCGTTGCAGCGCCGGTCGGGAAGGCACGC
The DNA here is from genome assembly GCF_042724935.1 of Kitasatospora sp. NPDC127060. Classification (NCBI taxonomy): domain Bacteria; kingdom Bacillati; phylum Actinomycetota; class Actinomycetes; order Kitasatosporales; family Streptomycetaceae; genus Kitasatospora; species Kitasatospora sp. NPDC127060. The sequence continues at coordinate 4,213 of NZ_JBHXEG010000150.1, read as the reverse complement.
ACTGTGCTGACGGTAGTTGCTGAGGACGGCGAGACGCGGGGCGGGGTCTCGCTGCTGGACGAGATCGTGCGGGAGGGCGCCCGGCGGATGCTTGCCGCCACGCTGGCGGCGGAGGTGGACACCTACCTCGCCGAGCTTGCCGACGCCCGGGATGAGACAGGGAAGCGGCTGGTGGTCCGCAACGGCCACGCCAAACCCCGCACCGTGACAACCAGCGCCGGGGCGGTGGAGGTCACGGCGCCCAGGGTGAACGACAAGCGCGTTGACCAAGAGACCGGTGAGCGGAAGCGGTTCCGGTCGGCCATCCTCCCGCCGTGGTGTCGCCGTTCCCCGCGGATCGCCGAGGTCCTGCCACGCAGGGTGCTCGACACCGGCCGGGCCCTTCCCCGCCTTCGTCGCCGACGCCCGCCGGGGAGACGGGCTATGAGGTCACAGGCCGTTCAGGTGCTCGCGGAAGACTGTCTCGAGTCCGGTGACGGTGTCGTCGGTCAGGATCTCGTCGGGCAGTCCTGCCTCCATGCCTGCCCTGGTGTTGAAGTCGATCCGGCCGTTCGCGGGCACGAGGTCGCGGATCAGCCAGGCCGCGAAGTCGGCTGCGGCGCCGGCGGTCGCGTTGCGCAGGGACAGGCCCTCGTCGCCGGCGGCGCCGGATCCGATGCCCTCGTAGGTCGTCCCGGTGGCGGTGGTGAAGTCGAACCACCAGTCGTTCTCGTCGGTCGGTCCGTAGGCCCCGCCGTCGGCCTTGGTGTGCACGAACGCCTGCTCTCCTTCCCGTCGCCGGAGCGCCTGGGTGAAAGCGTCGAGGGTCAGGTTCCAGGTGGTGCCGGAGGCGGGGGTGAAGATGAACAGGGTGCTGGTCTCGGAGAACTCGGGAAGGGGCTGGGAGGTCATGGCTGGTCGTCGTCCTAGGAGAGCGTGGGTGAGGTGAGGGGGCCTGACGGGACGTAGCGGGCGTAGCCCTTGGCGCCGTAGAGGGCCATCATGGTGCGCCACCAGCGCACTACGGCCCGTCCCAGCCTGATCCTCACCGGGCCCGCCGCCACCGGGAAGACCACCGCCCTGCTCGAAGTCGGCCGCACCTGCCACCTCGCCCACAGGCGACAACACCCCGCCCCACCCGGGAACGGGCAGCCGGCCGTGCCCGTCGCCTACGTCCTCGTGCCGCCCGGTGCCAGCGCCAAGACCCTCACTGCGGGCTTCGCCCGCTACCTCGGTATCCCGGTCACCGCGCGCACCACCCAGGCCCAGCTCATGCACGCCGTCACCCACACCTACAACACCGCCGGCGTGCGCCTGGTCCTGATCGACGAGATCCACCGCCTCAACCCCCGCACCACCACCGGCGCCGAAGCCGCCGACCTGCTGAAAGACCTCACCGAACAGATCGGCGCGACCTTCGTCTACGCCGGCATCGACGTCACTGCCACACCTCTGTTCAGCGGGGTCCGCGGCGCTCAACTCGCCGCCCGCGCCAGCCTCGTCGAAACCGGCGCCCTACCCGCCCGCCTCGGCGCCCGCCGCCCGTTCACCGACCTCGTCACCGACATGGAAACAGCCCTCGACCTCCGGCGGCACCGTGAACCACCCGGGACTCACCTCGGCCAGGACATCCTTCAGGTTCTCGATCGCCCCCCGTAGCTCTTCCGTCGTGGGGTCGACAGGCGTAGGCAGGTTCTGTCCGTAGCAACGTAGGCGCCAGAAGTCGAAGGCCGCCACCCCGCCGAAGAAGTCCACGTCGACGTCGACCCCGTCCGGGCTGATCATTCGACAGCCCCTGCCGTGCACCAGATACGAGTACCTGCCAGCCTCACCGCTGCGGCTGATCTGTCCCGAGCGGGCGAGCATCAGCACGTCAGCCAGCCGCTCCAGCGCAGGGAATGCCTCGCGCATCGCGCTGCTGGCCGCGCCGAGATCGCTGACGAAGGAGAGCACCAGGTCCCGCGAGGAGTGGGCTGGACCAGCGTCGCTTCCCAATCTCTGCAACGCATCCTCCGCGGCGTCATCATGTGATCAAGGACGGCGATTCTTCCATGGTGCAGTTCACCGCGCCGGAACCCCACATCACTTGGGCTGCGGGTTAAACGGCAAGCTAAGCTTGATCCTTAACCATCGGGCCTGTTCAGGGCTGTGATCGCTGTGGTCTAACTCGGTCGCGTTCGATCAGGGTCTCGGGTCGTTTGGCGGTTTTGCCCACGTCGTGGCGGGTGGCCCGGTGCCGGTTCGGGATTCCGGGCGGTCGTCCAGGCCCTGGCCTTGACGGTTTCGGTGCCCGGGCGGGACTTGGCAGGTGCGGTCGGATGTTCCTGAACCCCCGTCGGACCCGGGTCGGGGTGAGCGCGACGTTGGCGGGGCTGGTCTTCTCCCAGGCCCGGCGCTGATCGACGGCCAGGGGCAGTGCCAGGCGAAGTTGGGTGTGCGCGACGATCATGCTCGTTGACTCGGGCAGAGGGCGGCCATCGCGCTGGTGCGACCTGTGCTGCCCGCAGGCAGGACAGTCCCGACCAGCCATGACCTCTGTCCGCAGTGACGTGCCGAAGGCATTGGGTATGCGAGACAGCGTCCGATCAGTCTAGCCCTTGCACGCTCGGCAGCTCGATGGTTAAGGAACAAGCTAAGTACCTGTTTCCATTCCTGGAAGGCCGCCTGAGCTGGGAAACGTCCCGTTCTGGAGATAGGAATGAGGTGTGGACGACACCGAGTTCGAGGGCCAGGACGGGGCGGCGGCGGAGCTGTGCGACCTGTGCGGCGAGGTGATCGCGGACGGCAGCGAGTTGTACTTCGTTGCGCCCGATTCGTCGGTGGTGCACCTGGCGCACCCGGAGCGCGACGGCCAGCGGTGGATCGTGGCGTGTTCCCGTGAGCACGGCCGGCAGCTGGTCGAGCAGTACCGGGCCCGGCCGTTCGTGGAGCCGGAGTTGTGGGCGGGAAAGATCGCCCGCGCCCTCGCCGAACACCCGGACGGGCTGAGCCCGACGGAGCTGGCCGAGAAGACCGGGCTGACGCCGGAGGAAGTGGAGCGCGGCGCGCGATGGCAGGCGGAGGCCGCTGCGGACTGGTACAGGCGGTTCGGTGGCGCCGACGGTCCACCGCCGTGACCTCGGAGGCCGGGCCGCTGTTGTGCCCGGTGTGGAAGAACAGCCCGAGAACGTCCGGGACGCTGCGGACCGGCTCACCGAAGCGGTCCGCAGCTTCGAGCGCACGGTCAGCGCCTGCGACCCGGAGGCGTTCCGAACCAGCGAGGTGAAGGACAGCGTGCGCGCGGCCGTGGTCCTGGTGGACGCGGCGGAGTTCGCGCTGAACGGTCCCGACAGCAGCCGGACCGACCTGGCCGCCGTGCTGCGGGTCGCGGCCCGGGCGGTCCGGCAGTCGCGCGACCGGGTGATCGACGCCATGGTGACGGCGTCGGCGGTGCCGGACCATCCCGGTGCGATCGGCTGACGAGCGGCCCGCGGCCGTGGAAGAGTGGGGCCGGCCGGTCGTCGGCGGGGCTCTGGGATCTGTTGGTGGTGGCAGTCAGTCCCGTTGCGCTTCGCGGGAGGCCGGCTGGCCGGACCGCCGGGACTGCCGCTTGGTGATGCGCCTGGTCATCAGCGTGATCGCGGCCCAGGTGATCAGCGATTCGGAGTGCTGGATCAACCGTTCGTAGTCCCGCGCGTGCCGGCGGGCATGCATCACCCAGGCAGCCGCGTCGTAGCCTCGGCTGTCGCGTCCGACCGTCTCGGCGGCCTTCACCGACTGCGAGTCGATGATCGTGGCGACCGCCTCCGGCCCGCGGCCCATGTCCCTGCGGATGCGCCGACGGAGCTGGTCGCGGATGCGGCCGATCACCCCGGCCGCCGCCCAGCGGGCCATGAACCCGAAGACGGTCCGCCAGGGCGGGAAGTCCTTCGGCAGCGCCCGCCACTTGCAGCCGGTGTCCACCACGTAGCGGATCGCGTCGACGATCTCCCGGCGCGGGTGCTTCTCCGGGCGCCCGCCGGCCTTCGTCTCGCAGGCCGGCATCGGCAGCAGCGGCTCGATCAGCGCCCACTCCTCGTCCCAGGTGTCCGACGGATAGCAGCGGCGACGCACGGACTCCTCCTTCCCTCACCCCTGTTCCGGGTCCCGGCCGCCTGCGGCGCAATGCCGTTGCTTTAGCTGTCAGTCACGGCGAAGGCCGGCACGGATCGACGTGCCGACAGGTGATGTTCAGCTGCCTGGGCCGCAGATGGCA
>NZ_JBHXEG010000149.1:0-10496 GCF_042724935.1 Kitasatospora sp. NPDC127060 | reverse complement strand
TGCGCCTGGGCGCGGGGCCGCGGGGGGGCCGCCCCGCCCCCGCCCGGCCGGGGGTGAGCGCGGCGGGGCCGCACGGCCGGGGCCCCCCGGTGCCGTCCGGCCGCACTACTGCCGTGCCGTCATGCGTGCTGTCAGCCGAGGGTCCACTTCTGGTTGCTGCCGCCGCTGCAGCTCCACAGCTGGACCAGGGCGCCGTCAGCGGTGGAGGCGCCGGTCACGTCCAGGCAGAGGCCGGACTGGACACCGGTGACGGTGCCGTCCGCGTTGACGCTCCACTGCTGGTTGGCCTGGCCGTTGCACGTCCAGACGACCGCCTTGGTGCCGTTGGCGGTTCCCTGCCCGGAGGCGTCCAGGCACAGCCGGCTGGTGCCGTCGTAGACGCTGAGCTGGCCGTCCGAGGTGTGGGTCCAGACCTGGTTGCTCCCGCCCCAGCAACTGTAGACCTGCACCTGGGCGCCCGGCGTGGTCGAACTGTTGGGCACGTCGAGGCACTTGCCGGCGCCGGCCGCGCGCAGCGCGCCCGTGGTGCCGCCGCCACCGCCGCCGGGGGCGCTCGAACCGCCGAGCGCGGAGAGCGCCGCGGAGTAGGCCGGCTTGGGCTGGTCGTTGCCGTCGTACATGGTGGCCGCGCCCGTCCCGGGGAAGGTCCCGGGGATCCAGGAGTGGGCGTCGTCCACGCCCCACTGGCTCACTCCGACGCAGCGGGAGACGGCCAGGCAGGCCCGGACCACGGCCGTGTAGTCGTGGGCCTGCTGCTGCAACGCCGCACCGGAGGCCGGGAGTTGGATCCGGTCGTCCAGTTCGGTGATGGCCACGTCCAGGCCCAGGTCGGCAAACCGCTGCATGTTGGCCTGGAGGTCGGAGGGGACCTGGCCGAGGACGAAGTGGCTCTCGAGACCGATGCCGCCCAGCGGCACCCCCTGGGCGAGCAGCGACTGGGCCAGGCGGTAGAGGGCGTCGCTCTTCGCGTTCACGCCCTCGATGTTGTAGTCGTTGATGTAGAGCTTCGCCCCCGGGTCGGCGGCGTGCGCGGTGCGCAGTGCGTCGGCGAAGTAGTCGACGCCCATCGCGCGGTAGAACACGTGCGGGATGAAGGAGCCGTCGCCGTTGAAGGGCTCGTTGATCACGTCCCAGGCGTAGACCTGGCCCTTGTAGTGCCCGGCCTCGGCGGTGATGTGCGACTCCATCGCGGAGCGCACCTGGTTCTGCGGCAGGTTCGAGACCCAGCCCGGGAGTTGGTTCTGCCACACCAGATTGTGGCCGCGCACCCGCATGCCCTTCGACCGGGCGAACTGCACGAGCTGGTCGCCCGGCCCGAAGTTGAACGAGCCGCGGGACGGTTCGACGGTGTCCCACTTCATCTCGTTGGCCGGGGTGAGCATGTCGAACTGCGCTCCGGCGACGGCGACCTCGCCGGGGACGTTGAGGTCGCCGCGCTCGATCGCGGTGCCGAAGTAGCGGCCCTTCGCTTCCGCGGCCGCCCTCAAAGTGCCGTCGGCCGCCGCGGCCGGGGTGGCCGCGGCCAGCGCGCCGGTCGCGAGCACCAGCGTCAGGACCAGGGCGGCGGTCCAGGCGCGGTGCATTCCGATCAGGATCCTGCGAAGAGGCATGGTCGACCTCCGGGGTCGCTCCGTGGGGGGTGGGGTGTGAACACCCGCGTGGCCAGCGGGCCTTGCCGCACGGGTGAGGACGGTGGTGGGGCCGTCGGTTCGGGGGGCGGGAGCCTCGCAGCAGTGGATTGCGCTCCCGCCGCTAGGTAACTCGCCGTGTATGGGACGCGTCAATACGCGGTTGAATGTTTCGACGATGTTTCGGAAACTTCTGGGCGCCCGTGGCGAGTCCAGCATGCGGAATGCCCACGGCCAGATTCGTTGACTCGGCACCCCGGGCCGGGCTAGCTTCACCGGACGCGCTTCCAGTTTCCACACGGCACCCTCACACCTCGAAGTGGGAGCGCTCCCAATCGGCTCTGGACAGGAGATGAATCCCTATGGACGAGCCACGCACCCAGCTGGGCGACACCGTCGGCACCCGCTTCGTCGAGCGCAATCTCGACCTCGTCGGCAAGCTCCACCAACGATCCGTCCTCCCCGCGGTCATCGACGTCGCGCAGGGACGGCGACTGGCCTCCCCCCTCGTGGTCGACCTCGACCCGACCACCGTCTGCGACCTGGCCTGCCCGGAGTGCATCTCCTCCCAAGTGCTGCACCACGGGCAGATCGGCCAGGACCGAGTCGTGCAACTCGCCCACGAACTCGCGGACTCCAAGGTCCTCGCCGTGATCCTGATCGGCGGCGGCGAGCCGCTGCTGCACCGCTCCGTCGGCCGGGTGATCGAGGTGCTCCACGAGGCGGGCATCAAGCTCGGCCTGGTGACCAACGGCACCCAGATCCACCGCTACCTCGGCCAACTCGCCGACATGCTCTCCTGGGTGCGGGTGTCGATCGACGCCGGCACCGCCGAGACCTACTCCGCCTTCCGCCCCAGCCGGGGCAAGCACAGCGCGTTCCCCCAGGTCATCGAGAACATGCGGGCGCTGGCCGCCCGCAAGACCGGCCGGCTCGGCTACTCGTTCCTGCTGATGCAGCGCTTCGGGCAGGACGGCAAGGTCACCGACTCCAACTACGCCGAGGTCTACCGGGCCGGCGTGCTCGCCAAGGAGATCGGCTGCGACTACTTCGAGGTCAAGGCCATGCTCGACGAGGACCACTACACCGTCAACCAGAGCCCCGAGTCCATCGCGCTCGTCGAGGAGCAGATCGCCCGGCTGCGCGAGCTGGAGGACGACGGCTTCCACATCCTGCACTCCTCCAACTGGCAGGCCGTGCGCCGTAGATCGGACACCGTCCAGGAGAAGGACTACCACCGGTGCTCGATCGCCGAACTGCGCACCACCGTCACCCCGACCGGCGTCTTCGTCTGCCCGTACCACCGGGGCAACCCCAAGGGCCGGATCGGCGACATCAGTCAGCAGACCTTCGCCGAGATGTGGGCCGCCGCCGACACCGGCGTCATCGACCCCGGCCAGGACTGCAGGTTCGTCTGCGCGCGGCACGGCTCCAACCAGGAGATCGCCGCCCTGGCGAGCGGAGCGGAGCGCGAGATGTGCGACGACTTCGACCCGTTCATCTGATGGGACGTCAACTCCGTCGACCATCCACACCCATGAGACTGGAGACGCGATGAGAACAGTCGTGATCGGAGCCGGTCCCGCGGGGCTCACCTGCATACGGCAGGCCCGCGCCGCCGGCCTCGACGTCAGCTGCCACGAGAAGCGCGAGGATCTCGGCGGTATCTGGAACCCCTCGGGCGGCGGCGCCTACCCGGGAGTGCGCATGCAGAGCTCACGCATGAGCATGCCGTTCAGCGACCACCCGCCCGGCTTCGCCGGCGCCTTCCCGGCGCAGCACGAAGTCCAGGAGTACCTGCGCTCGTACGCCGCCCGGTTCGGCCTGCTCGACGCCGTCACCTTCGGCAGCGAGGTCGTCAAGGTCGTCAAGGCGGACGGCTCCTGGCAGGTCACCACCCGGACGACGGACGGCCGGCAGCGCACCGAGCGGGCCGACGCCGTCCTGGTCGCCAACGGCGAACTCTGGCACCCCCGGCTGCCGGACCGTCTGCCGGCCCCCGGAGCGCCTGTCCAGGTGCTCACCGCGGCCGAGTACCCCGGCTCGGCGGGCTTCGCCGGCCGGCGGGTGCTGGTGGTCGGCGGCGGCGTGAGCGGCGCGGACATCGCCGCCGACCTCGGCACCGCCGCCGCGCACGTCGACTGGTCGGTGCGCCGCCGCCAGCTCTTCCTGCCCCGCATGATCGGCGGCGCCTACAACGACGCGCTCTTCTCGTACGCGGGCCGCGTCGCCGTCGAGGAACTGCCGTACCCCGTCTACCTCGACTGGCTGGCCGAGCTCCTCCCCGAGTACATGGCGATGTACCGGGCCACCGGTCTGCTGCCGGAGGCGGGCTTCCACGGCGCGGTACACGTCAACGACCGGATCGTCCCCCGGGTGCACGCCGGCGACGTGCACCCGGTGCCGGCCTTCGAGCGCTTCGCCGAGGACGGCACGGTGGAGTTCACGGACGGCTCCCGCCGCGACTACGACGCCGTGGTGCTGTGCCTCGGCTACCAGATGCCCGACTACGGCTTCATCGAGGGGCTGCGCCGCCAGGACCTGTACGAGCACCACTTCTGGCGCCACGACCCGACCCTGGCCGTGGTCAACACGCCGGTGGACACCGAGGCCTTCGGCACCGCCTGCCCGTACTTCGAGGCGGTGGCCGGCTGGGTCGTCTCCGTCCTGACCGGAAAGGCGACGCTGCCCGACGCCCGCGCCCGCGCCGACTGGTGCGAGCGCCACATGGGGGCGCTGGAGGACCGCCGCTACCTCGACTGCTGGCTGGAGACCGTCCGACTGGGTCTGCTCAGCGGAAGCCTGCCGGACCCGGCCGTCGACTTCGCCGCGTACTGGACGGTGGTCTCCAGCCAGGTGGACCCCGCCAATCTGGGGCCCGGCCGGGCGACCGTGCTCCCGGCCGAGCTCGACGGCCGGCTGGACCTCGCCGGCCTGCGGCACCGCATCCTGGCGGCCCTGCCGGCGCACGTCCGCGCACGCCTGCTCGCCGAGGCCGAGATCGACCGGGACGACCTGGCCGCCGCAGCCCGCGTCCCGGCCGGCCGCGAGCTGGCCCCCTGGCTGCCGTACCGGCAACGGGAGAGCGGGCCGAAGGGGGCGACGCCGTGACCCCGGAATCCGTCGAGAGCTCCACGCCCGTCGCCCCGGCCCGGGCTGTCGGCCGATGGCACCTGCTCGCCGACCGGTCGGTGCAGAGCCTGATCGCCGCCAACGGCGTGGTCGGGCTGGCCGGCGCCTTCGTGATACCCACCGTCAGCCTCTTCCTGGCGGACGCCGTCCAGGCGACCCCGCTGATGATCGGCCTGTTCTTCGCCGTCCGGTCGATCGGGGAGATCGGCACCGACCTGGCCATGGGCGTCGTCTCCGACCGGCTGCGCGACCGCCGCACGGTGCTCGTGCTGACGGCGCTGTGCAACGCGGCCGGGGCGCTCTGCTACTCCGTCCTTCGCGACTACTACCTGCTGCTGCCGGCCGGCCTGGTGTGCTTCGGCCTCGGCGGTGCCTGCTTCGGACAACTCTTCGCCTACACCAGGGAGTTGGCCGAGGAACGACAGGTCGACGCACCGTTCTTCAACGGCTTCCAGCGCTCGATCACCTCGCTGGCCTGGGTGGTCGGCCCGCCGGTCGCCTTCTGGCTGGTCGCCCAGTGGTCCTTCGCGGTGCTCTACGCGAGCGCGGCCGGCCTGTCCCTCCTCGCCGCGGCGATCTGCCGCTGGGGCCTGCCCGCGCTCCCCCGCCCGGCGGCGGACGACCGGTCCGCCGACACCGCTCCCGGGCTGCGCGGGCTCCTCGCCGGACTCAGTCCGCGCTCCGGCCTGCTGCTCGCGGCGATCGTCCTGCTGCTGGGCGCCAACATGATGTACCAGATCGACCTCTCCCTGCGCATCACCGTCGAACTCCACCAGAGCACCGCCTTCGCCGGCCTGCTGCTCGGGCTGGGCGCGGTGCTGGAGATCCCGCTGATGATCGGGGTCGGGGTCTGGGCCGACCGGATCGGCAAGAACAGGCTGCTGCTCCTGGCCACGCTCTGCGCCACGCTCTTCTTCGCGGTCCTGCCGCTGGTGCACAGCCGCACCCTGCTCCTGCTCCTCCAACTGCCCAACGCCTTCTGGACGGCGGTGGTGATGAACATCCCCGTCGTGATGCTCCAGGACTCCCTGCCCGGGCGCCCCGGCACCGCCTCCTCGCTCTACGCCAGCGCGTTCAAGACCGGCATGTTCCTCGGCGGCCTGGTGGTCGGCACGGTCGCGACCTGGACCGGCTACGGACAGGTCTTCTGGGTGTGCGCCGGCCTCACCGCCCTCGCCGGGCTGCTGATCCTCCTGCCCGGGAGCCCGGGCAGCTCCGAACCCACCGAAGGGAGCGTCAGATGACCGCGCCGCCCGACTGCACGGTGATCGTGCCCACCTACAACCGCTCCGAACTACTGCGGCACACCCTGGACTCACTGGCCCGCCAACGCCTCGCCCCGGGCGGGACCTTCGAGGTGATCGTCGTCGACGACGGCTCCGCCGACGACACCGCCGAGGTCGTCGCCGACCAGCACGACCGGCTCGACCTGCGCTACTTCTTCCAGGAGGACCAGGGCTACCGGGTGGCCACGGCCCGCAACGTCGGCATCCACCACGCCCGCGGCAAGACCTGCGTCTTCGTCGACTCCGGCGTCCTGCTGCACTCCGGTGCGCTCGCCGCGCACCTCGCCGCCCACGGCGGGTCCGAGGACCCGGTCGCCGTCATGGGCTACGTCCACTGCTTCAACGAGGGCAACGAGGACGGCGAGCAGATCCTCCGGGAGATCGACTTCACCGACCCGGACGCCTCCCTCCGCCGGTTCACCGAGCAGCGGCGGTGGCCGGACCTCCGGGAGAGCTACTACGAGCGCTACGGCGAGGAGCTCGGCGCGCTCACCGCGCCCTGGCTCATGTGGTGGACGTGCCACGTGTCCGCGAACACGGCCCAACTGCGGCGGGTCGGCGGCTTCGACGAGGCGTACCGCTCCTGGGGAGCCGAGGACGTCGACCTCGGCTACCGCCTGCACAGCGCCGGCGCCCGGTTCGTCCTGCGCCGCGACGCCGCCTCGCTGCACGTGCCCCACCCCAAGAGCTACCAGTCCAACATGGCCTCGGCGGCGGCCAACTACCGCTACTTCGCCGAGAAGTTCGACACCCCGGTGGCCAGACTCGTGCCCGGCAACCACTTCGAGGAGATCGAGGACCTCCTGCGCTCCCGCGGGCTCGCCGACGGAGCGGTGACCGACCGCTTCGGGACGGTCACCCGCGCGATCGACCAGGCCGCCGCCGAGGGGAGCAGCAGATGACCCCGCCACTCCTGGGCACCTGGACCGAATGGCACCTGCGCGCCAAGCGCTCCGAGGGCGCCGCCCTGGTCTTCGCGCCGCACCCCGACGACGAGGTGATCGCCTGCGGCGGCACCATCGCCCGGCTGGTCGCCGGGGGCACCCGGGTGCACGTGGTCTTCGCCACGGACGGCGCCATGTCGCACTCCGCGGTGCTCGGCATCCACACCGACCCCACCCCGGCCGAGCTGCGCGAGATCCGCCGCCGGGAGGCCCGGGCGGCTGCCCGGGCACTGGGCCTGCCGGAGGACTCCGTACGGTTCCTCGACTTCCCGGACACCCGGCTCGCCGACCACCTGACGACGTTCCGCAGCAAGGTCCTGGAGGTGCTCGACACCCATCCGGGGGCAGCCGAGGTCTACCTCCCGCACGAGGTGCGGGAACTCAACGCCGACCACCGGCTGACCGGCGAGACCGTGCTCGGCTGCCTGGCCGAACGCGAGCTCTCGCCGACCGTGTACCGCTACGTGGTCTGGGACGAGCGGACGGAGCAGGAGTTCGCCTTCGTCAACCGGAACCCGGCGTCCGGCGGCAGCGGCGCGCCCGAGCAACTGATCGCCGTCGACATCACCGAGCAGCTGCCGATCAAGCGGGCCGCCCTCCGCGAACACCGCACCCAGGTCGAACTGTTCGCCCCGGGGCAGACCCGGCCGGTCGTCCCGGAGCCGTTCCAGGAGCGCGTACTGGCGGCCCGTACCGAGGAGTTCTGGATCAGCGCGCCGGCACCCGCCCGGCCGGAAACGGAGTGACACCGTGCCAGAAACGATGCCAGAGAGCACGCCGGGGACGGTACCGCCCGGCGGACGGAGCCCGCTCCCGGCACTCGCACCGCTGCCGGCCTGGCCCCGCCTGACGTCCGCCATCGCGCCCGATCTGGTGATGGAGCATCAGATCAGGTCGATGGTGGCCCAGTTGACCCTGGAGGAGAAGGTCGGGCAACTGGTCCAGCCCGAACTCGCCCAGCTCACCGCCGAGGACATCCGTGAGTACAAGATCGGTTCAGCCCTCAACGGAGCCGGGATCTGGCCGCACGGCCGTCGGCACGCCACCGTCCGGGACTGGGTCGACCTGGTGGACCACTTCTGGACGGCCGCGGAGCAGGCCTGGCAGGACCGGCCGTTCCGGATCCCGTTCATGTGGGCCACCGACGCCGTCCACGGCCACAACAACGTCCACGGCGCCACCGTCTTCCCGCACAACATCGGCCTCGGCGCGGCGGGTGACCCGGACCTGATCCGCCGGATCGGCACCGCCACGGCCCGCGAGGTCGCCGCCACCGGGATGGACTGGATCTTCGCCCCCACCGTGACCAATCCGCGCGACCGCCGCTGGGGCCGCTACTACGAGGGCTACGGCGAGGACCCGGCGCTCGGCCACGCCTACGGCCGGGCCATGGTCGAGGGACTGCAGGGCGACGCCGCCGCGCTCCGCACCGACCACCGGGTACTGGCCACGCTCAAGCACTGGATCGCCGACGGCGGCACGGCGGACGGCCGCGACCGCGGCACCGCGCACTGCTCGGAGCAGGTCCTGCGGGACATCCACGCCCAGGGGTTCCTGGCCGGCATCCGGGCCGGGGCGCAGAGCGTGATGGTCTCCTTCAGCAGCTGGGAGGCCCCGGCCAACTACGACCACACCCCGGACGGCGGCGAGCCCTACAACCACAAGGTGCACGGCAGCCGGTACCTGGTCACCGACGTGCTCAAGGACGCCCTGGGCTTCGACGGCATCGTGATCAGCGACTGGGACGCGCACGCCGAGGTCTCGCGCTGCTCGGCCGGGGACGCCGGGTACGCGATCAACGCGGGCCTCGACGTGCTCATGGTGGCGGGCCGTGAGGCCTGGCAGAGCGTCCACCGCACGACCGTGGCGCAGGTCCGGGCCGGTGTCATCCCGCAGGAGCGGATCGACGACGCGGTCTCCCGCGTCCTGCGGGTCAAGCTGCGCGCCGGCCTGTGGGACAAGCCCCGGCCCTCCGAGCGGTCACTGACCCGTCCGGGCGCCCCGGTGGTGATCGGCTCGCCGGACCACCGGGCGCTGGCCCGCGAGGCGGCCAGGAAGTCCCTGGTGCTGCTCAAGCACACCCCGGGGCTGCTGCCGCTGCCCCGGGCCGGCCGGGTGCTCGTCACCGGCAGCGCGGCCGACGACCTGGGCAAGCAGTGCGGCGGCTGGACGCTCACCTGGCAGGGCGACGACCTGGACCGCACCGACCTGCCCGGCGGCACCACCATGGCCGACGCCGTCCGCGCGGTCGTCGGCCCGGCTGCCTGCACGGTGGACCCGGCCCCGGCCCTCACCGATCCGGAGGAGCACGACGTCGCGATCGTCTGCATCGGCGAGGACGCCTACGCGGAGATGCGCGGCACCGTCAAGCCGTGGCGCTCGATCGGCTACGCCGACCTCAAGCAGAGCTACGCACGGGACCTGGAGCTGCTCCGCCGGCTGCGCGCGGCGGGCGTGCCCACGGTCACCGTGCTGTTCACCGGCCGTCCGCTGTACTGCACCGAGGAGATCAACCTCTCGGACGCCTTCGTGGTCGCCTGGCTGCCGGGCCCGTACGCCCAGGGGGTGACGGACGTGCTGTTCGCCGCGGAGGACGGTGCGCCCGCCCACGACTTCCAGGGCCGGCTGCCGTCCTCCTGGCCGAGGACGCGCGACGCCAGCGCCGTCAACGCCCTCCCCGCACACCTGCCGGACTACCGCGTGCCGAAGGAGGAGACCCCGCCGGAGGGCGGCCGCACCCCGCTGTTCCCGCTGGGCCACGGCCTGTCCCTGCACGACCCGGCGCCGCCCGGCGAGCCGCTGCCGCTGCACGTCCCGGCCGCCGCGCCCCCGGCGCCGCGGGTGAGCGGCCCCCTGCGCGTCCTCGACGCCGAGGGCACCCCCTACCGCCTCCGGGTCGGCGGGCACAACACCTGGTCCCGGGAGGACGTCGGCCTCGACAAGCCGATGGACTGCCTGATCGTCCGGGCGACGCCGTTCCCCACCCCGGACGGCACGGCCCTGCGGCTGCGCTTCAAGGGCAATCCGGCCTTCGTCTACGCCGAGTCCCCGTCCGGGCTCCCCGCCGACCTGCGCGGGTACCTGGAACGCGGGGCGCACCTGCGGTTCGCCGTGCGCGTGCTCCGGCAACCCTCCGCCCCGCTCTACCTGGCCTGCCACGACGACTTCCCGGCCCAGCCCGGCGTCGACCTGACGAGCCGGCTGCGCGCGGCCGGGGCGGAGGCCTGGACCACCGTCTCCGTCCCGCTGACCGAACTGGCCGCGGTCGGCACGGACCTGAGGTACGTCGCCGTGCCGTTCATGCTCTACACGGACGGCACGGCGGAGCTGGAGGTCGCCGACGTCTCCTGGTGCCTGTCCTAGGGTCCTGGCACGGCTTCCGGCCCCGGCTCCGCGGGCGTACGCGGAGCCCGGGGCCGCCCCGGGGGGGGGCGGGGGGCCGCGGCCCCGGGGGACCCGCGGGGCCACCGGGGGGGAGGTGGGGGAGGGGGGGGGGGTGTCCGCCG
>NZ_JBHXEG010000148.1:0-10514 GCF_042724935.1 Kitasatospora sp. NPDC127060 | reverse complement strand
TCATCCAGCCCCCGGAGCGCCCACCCCCGGAACCGCCCCCGGCGTCACCCACCCTCCCGAGAGCCCACCCCCACCCCCCAGCCCCGCGCAGCGCCCCCCACCCCCCGGGCCCGTAGGCTTCAGGAGTTGAAGGGGAAGCCCGGCGGAGGGTTCCCCACCCCTGGGAGGGTGGATCATGTCGACGGACACACCGGGCTCACAGTCGTCCCTGCACCGGGCGAACCTGGAACGGGTGCTCCGCGCGGTGCGGATGGCCGGCTCGCTCACCCAGGCCGAGATCGCCCGCGGCACCGGCCTCTCCGCCGCCACCGTCTCCAACATCGTGCGGGAACTGAAGGAGAGCGGCACCGTGGTGGTCGCCGACACCTCCTCCGGCGGCCGCCGCGCCCGCAGCGTCTCGCTGAGCGGTGACGCGGGCATCGTGGTGGGCATCGACTTCGGCCACACCCACCTCCGGGTGGCCGTCGGCAACCTCGCCCACCGGGTGCTGGCCGAGGAGAGCGCCCCGATCGACGTGGACGTCTCCGCCGCGCAGGGCTTCGACCGCGCCGAGGCGATGGTCGAGCGGCTGCTGACCCAGGCCGGCTTCCAGCCCGAGAAGGTGATCGGCGTGGGTCTGGGCGTGCCCGGCCCGATCGACGTGGAGACCGGCGCGCTGGGCTCGACCGCGATCCTGCCCGGCTGGACGGGCATCGCCCCGGGCCGGGAGCTGGCGGAGCGGCTCGGCATGCCGGTGCACGTGGACAACGACGCCAACCTGGGTGCGCTGGGCGAGCTGGTCTGGGGCGCCGGCCGCGGCCTGAGTGACCTCGCGTACATCAAGGTCGCCAGCGGGGTGGGCGCGGGCCTGGTGGTCAACGGCCAGATCTACCGCGGCCCGGGCGGCACCGCGGGTGAGATCGGGCACATCACCCTGGACGAGGCCGGCCCGGTCTGCCGCTGTGGCAACCGGGGCTGCCTGGAGACCTTCGTCGGCTCCCGCTACCTGCTCTCGCTGCTCACCTCCACCCTCGGCGCGGACCTCACCCTGCCCCGGGTGGTGGAGCTGGCCCACCAGGGCGACCTGGGCTGCCGCCGGGTGATCGCCGACGCCGGCCGCCAGATCGGTACGGGCGTGGCGACCCTGTGCAACCTGCTCAATCCGCGCCGGGTGATCCTCGGTGGTGACCTCGCCGAGGCCGGTGAGCTGGTGCTGGCCCCGATCCGGGACTCGGTGGCCCGCTACGCCATCCCCAGCGCCGCCCGCCAGCTCTCGGTGGTCCCGGGCACCCTCGGCGGCCGTGCCGAGGTGCTCGGCGCGCTGGCCCTGGTGATGAGCGAGATGGGCGAGTCCGGCGCCCTCGGCCGTCACTGACCTCCACCCACCAGCCACCCACCTCCGCCCACCACCATCACCCACCACCCACGCCCCAACCGACTCACCCGGACGGCCGCAACCGCCGACGAACCCCCGTTCGTCAATACGGATTGACCAGCACCCCCCGACCGACCTCCCGGAATGGCGGTAACCGGCCAGTGGCACCGGGCGTGCCGCTCGGTGTCCGCCAAGCGGACATTAGACTCGACCGGTCGGTACCGGCCGCGACCACCGGCCTGCCGCCGGACCGGGCAGCGACGCCCGTCGGACCGTCCGTGGTCCGCGAACACTGAACGAGGAGGAACGGGTGGCCCTGCTGACCCGCATTCGGGGACCGCGCGATCTCGACCGGCTCACGCCCGGACAGCTGGCCGCACTGGCCCAGGAGATCCGGACCTTCCTGGTGACCGAGGTCTCCAAGACGGGCGGCCACCTCGGGCCCAACCTCGGCGTGGTGGAGCTCACCATCGCGCTGCACCGGGTCTTCGACTCGCCGCGCGACCGCATCCTCTTCGACACCGGCCACCAGAGCTACGTCCACAAGCTGCTCACCGGCCGCCAGGACTTCTCCCGGCTGAAGATGAGCGGCGGCCTGTCCGGCTACCCCTCGCGCGCCGAGTCCGAGCACGACGTGATCGAGAACTCGCACGCCTCCACGGTCCTCTCGTACGCCGACGGCCTGGCCAAGGCCAACAAGATCCAGGGCAAGGCCGACCCGGTCGTCGCCGTCATCGGTGACGGCGCGCTCACCGGCGGCATGGCCTGGGAGGCGCTCAACAACATCGCCGACGCCAAGGACCTGCCGGTCGTCATCGTCGTCAACGACAACGAGCGCTCCTACTCGCCGACCATCGGCGGCCTGGCCAACCACCTCGCCACGCTGCGCACCACCCAGGGCTACGAGCGCTTCCTCTCCTGGGGCAAGGACGCCCTCCAGCGCACCCCGGTGGTCGGCCAGCAGCTGTTCGAGACCCTGCACGGCGCCAAGAAGGGCCTCAAGGACTTCATCGCCCCGCAGGGCATGTTCGAGGACCTCGGCCTCAAGTACATCGGCCCGATCGACGGCCACGACCTGACGGCCCTGGAGTCCGCGCTGACCAAGGCGCGCGGCTTCGGCGGCCCGGTGATCGTGCACTGCCTGACCGAGAAGGGCCGTGGCTACCACGCCGCGGAGAACAACGACGAGGACCGCTTCCACGCCGTCGGCGTGATCCACCCGGACACCGGCCTGCCGGTCAAGAACTCGGGCAAGGACTGGACGTCCGTCTTCGGCGAGGAGATGGTCGCCCTCGGCCACGAGCGCGAGGACATCGTCGCGATCACCGCCGCGATGCTCCACCCGGTCGGCCTGGCCCCCTTCGCCAAGGCCTTCCCGGACCGCATCTTCGACGTCGGCATCGCCGAGCAGCACGCCGTCACCAGCGCCGCCGGCCTGGCCACCAACGGCCTGCACCCGGTGTTCGCGGTCTACGCGACGTTCCTGAACCGGGCCTTCGACCAGGTCCTGATGGACGTCGCCCTGCACAAGCTGGGCGTCACCTTCGTGCTCGACCGGGCCGGTGTCACCGGTACGGACGGCGCCTCGC
This sequence comes from Kitasatospora sp. NPDC127060, assembly GCF_042724935.1. NCBI lineage: Bacteria > Bacillati > Actinomycetota > Actinomycetes > Kitasatosporales > Streptomycetaceae > Kitasatospora > Kitasatospora sp. NPDC127060. The sequence continues at coordinate 7,571 of NZ_JBHXEG010000148.1, read as the reverse complement.
ACAACGGCATGTGGGACATGTCGATCCTCCAGGTCATCCCGAGCCTGCGGCTGGCCGCCCCGCGCGACGCCGACCAGGTCCGCGCCCAGCTGCGCGAGGCCGTCCTGGTCGAGGACGCCCCGACGGTCGTGCGCTACTCCAAGGGCTCGGTCGGCCCGGCCGTCCCCGCGGTCGGTCGGGTCGGCGGCATGGACGTGCTGCGCGCCGCCGAGGAGTCCTCCGGCGCCCACCGCGCCGACGTGCTGGTGGTCTCGGTCGGCGCGATGGCCCCGACCAGCCTGGAGGTCGCCGACCTGCTGGCCGCCCGCGGCATCACCGCCACCGTGGTGGACCCGCGCTGGGTCAAGCCGGTGGACGAGGCCCTGCCGGGCCTGGCCGCCGAGCACCGGGTGGTCGTCACCATCGAGGACAACGGCCGGGTGGGCGGCGTCGGCGCCGCCGTCGCCCAGGCGCTGCGGGACGCCGACGTGGACCTGCCGGTGCGCGACTTCGGGATCCCCCAGGAGTTCCTGGACCACGCCAGCCGGAACGAGATCCTGGCCGAGATCGGCCTGAACGCCCCCGACATCGCCGAGAAGGTGGCCGCCCTGGTCGCCAAGCTGGACGCGGCGCGGGTCGAGGCCTGAGCCACGGCCGACCGAACGGGTCATCCGGCAGTCAGCCGTCGGGTGACCCGTTCCGCCGACGACCGATTGTCGTAGCCCTGTAACAGTTCGTCACGGAACAAGCCGACAATCGCACTGAATGGCGGGACCGGCGCCATCCACGCCGATCCCGCCCGGTAGGTTGTCAACCGTGCCCACCCCCACCCGCCTCCGCCTCGACGGACTGGTCGACCGCCTGCCCGCGCGCGCCCGTCACCACATCCGCCAGGGGTACTGGACGAGGCTGGTGCCGCTGCTCACGCTGGTCGCGGTGGCCACCCACATCCCGTCCTTCGCCCGCCCCGTCTGGAGCCCGGACGAGGGCTTCCTGGCCACCCAGGCCCGGATGCTCGCGGACGGCGGGGTCCTGTACGACACCGTGGTGGACCGCAAGCCGCCGCTGCTCCCCTGGCTCTACCAGGCCTGCTTCGCCGTCTTCGGCTCCGCCTCGCTGTGGCCGCTGCGCACCCTCGCGGTGGCGGCCCACCTGGTCACCGCGATCCTGCTGGCCTCGATCGCCCGCGGCCGCTGGGGCAACCGGGCCGGGGTCGGCGCCGGACTGCTCTACCTGCTGGTCTCCATCGGGCTCTCCCCGGAGGACACCCAGGCGGCGACCTTCGAGGTCTTCATGCTGCCCGCGATGGTGGCCGCCTTCCGCTACGCCGAGCGGCGCCGCTGGCTGGCCGCGGGCATCGCGGTCGCGCTCTGCTCGCTGACCAAGCAGACCGGCGGGGCGGTACTGCTGCCGGTGCTCTGGATGCTCCTGCAGGACGCCCGCAGACGAGGGGTGCGCTGGCCGTCCGCGCTGTTCAAGATCGGGTTCGGTTTCGCGGTGCCGATAGCCCTGGTGGCGGTCATCCTGACCAAGCCCAAGGGCTTCCTCTTCTGGGTGGTCACCGGCAGCGGGGACTACGCCTCCTTCGGCGGCGCCTGGCTGCAGATGCTCGGCAGGGCCTTCGGCAACCTGGGCATCCTGGCCGCGGCGGGCCTCGGTTTCCTGTTCCCGGTCGGCCGCCGGCTCTGGTTCAAGTACCGCCACCGCCCGCTGCCGGTGGCCGGCGAGGAGCACGGCTCGACCGCCGACCTGTGGGTCTGGCTGCTCTCCTCGGCCGTCGCGGTCAGCGTGGGCTTCCACTTCTTCGGCCACTACTACCTGCAGCTGATGCCCCCGCTGGTGCTGCTGGGCACCGGCGCGGTCGCCACCTCGGCGATCCGCTGGAAGCCCGTCCTGGTGTACACCACGGTCGCCGCCACGGTGTTCTGGGCCCTGGCGCTGGCCTGGCCGGGAGAGCAGATGAGCCGCAACACCGAGGTCGCCACCGCGGTCGCCGCCCAGACCACCCCCAAGGACACCGTGCTGGTCTGGGGCATGCACCCCGAGCTGTACTGGCTGGCCGACCGCAAGCCCGCGAGCCGCTACCTGACCGCCGGCTTCCTCACCAACTACAGCGGCGGCAAGGACGGCAGCGCCAACGTGGGCGAGCAGTTCAGCGTCAACAACGCCTGGCAGACCTTCGACAAGGAGCTCGCCAACGGCCTGCCCGAGATCTTCGTGGACGACTCCGGTGTCGCCCCGTACCAGCCCGTGCTGGTCCCGCGGATCGAGAACCTGCTGGACACCCACTACGAGATGATCGGCGTCATCGGAGACACCGTCGTCTACCGGCTCAAGCACTGAGCCCCGGAGGCCCGACACCGAAGGAGCCCCCGGCGACCAGGTCGCCGGGGGCTCCTTCCGTGGCGCTACGCCTTACGCGGGCACCGAGGCCACGCCGGGGGCGAGGAACTTCTTGCCGGTCACCCGCTCCGAGACGCCCTCACGGTCCAGGTACGGGGTGATCCCGCCCAGGTGGAAGGGCCAGCCGGCGCCGGTGATCATGCAGAGGTCGATGTCCTGGGCCTCGCCGACGACACCCTCCTCCAGCATCAGGCCGATCTCCTGGGCCACGGCCTCCAGGGCGCGGTTCAGGACCTGCTCCTCGGTGAGCACCGAGTCGCCGAAGGTCAGCAGCTCCAGGACCTCGGGGTCGAGGACCTGCTTGCCGTCCACCCAGGTGTAGAAGCCGCGCTTGCCGGCCTTGACCACCTTGCCGAGGTTCTCGGAGACGGTGAACCGCTCCGGGAAGGCACCGGCCAGGGTCTCCGAGACGTGCAGGGCGATGGCCGGGCCGACCAGCTCCAGCAGCACGATCGGGGACATCGGCAGGCCGAGCGGCTCGACGGCCTTCTCGACGCTGGCGATCGGGGTGCCCTCGTCGATGATGTCCTGGATCTCGCCCATGAAGCGGGTCAGGATCCGGTTCACCACGAACGCCGGGGCGTCCTTGCACAGCACCGAGGTCTTCTTCAGCTTCTTCGACACGGCGAAGGCGGTGGCCAGCGACGCGTCGTCGGTCCGCTCGCCGCGGACGATCTCCAGCAGCGGCAGGATCGCGACCGGGTTGAAGAAGTGGAAGCCGACGACCCGCTCGGGGTGCTTCAGCTTCGAGGCCATCTCGGTGACCGACAGCGAGGAGGTGTTGGTCGCCAGCACACAGGTCGGCGAGACCACGTTCTCCAGGTCCGCGAAGACGGTCTGCTTGACGCCCATCTCCTCGAACACGGCCTCGATGACGAAGTCCGCGTCACCGAAGGCGACGGCCTTGTCCAGCGAGCCGGTGACCAGGCCCTTGAGGCGGTTGGCCTTGTCCTGGCCGATCCGGCCCTTGCCGAGCAGCTTGTCGATCTCGGCGTGGACGTAGCCGACGCCCTTGTCGATGCGCTCCTGGTCGATGTCGGTGAGGACCACCGGCACCTCCAGACGGCGGGCGAACAGCAGCGCCAGCTGCGAGGCCATCAGACCGGCGCCGACGACGCCGACCTTGGAGACCGGGCGGGCCAGCGACTTGTCCGGCGCACCGAACGGGCGCTTGGCCCGGCGCTGCACCAGGTTGAAGGCGTAGATGCCGCTGCGCAGCTCGCCGCTCATGATGAGGTCGGCCAGGGCCGCGTCCTCGGCGTCGAAGCCGGCCTGCAGGCTGGCCTTGTCGGCGAGGTCGGCGTCCTTGACGGCGGCGATGATGTCCAGCGCCTTGTAGGCGGCCGGGGCGGCGCCGTGCACCTTGGCGTCGGCGACCATGCGGCCCCAGAGGACGGCGTCGTCCCACGCCTTGCCGCGGTCGATCGCCTCGCGCTCGACGACCAGGTCGCCCTTGAGGACCTTGGCGGCCCACAGCAGCGACTGCTCCAGGAAGTCGGCCGGCTCGAAGATCGCGTCGGCGATCCCCAGCTCGAACACGTCCTTGCCCTTGAGCTGCTTGTTCTGGTTCATCGAGTTCTCGATGATGACCTTCACGGCCTTACCGGCACCGATCAGGTTCGGCAGGATGGTGCAGCCGCCCCAGCCGGGGACGAGGCCGAGGAAGACCTCGGGCAGCGAGAAGGCCGGGACGCCCGCCGACACCGTGCGGTAGTCGCAGTGCAGGCCGACCTCGACACCGCCGCCCATGGCCGCGCCGTTGTAGAAGGCGAAGGTCGGGACGGGCAGCGCGGCGATCCGCTTGAAGACCTCGTGGCCGCCCTTGCCGATGGCCAGCGCGTCGGCGTGCTGCTTGAGCAGCTCGACGCCCTTGAGGTCGGCGCCGACGGCGAAGATGAACGGCTTGCCGGTGATCGCGGCGCCGACGATCTTGCCCTCGGCGGCCTCCGCCTCGACCTGGTCCAGCGCCTCGGACAGCTTGAGCAGCGAGCCCGGGCCGAAGGTGGTCGGCTTGGTGTGGTCGAAGCCGTTGTCCAGGGTGATCAGGGCCAGCTTGCCGGCCTGCAGCGGCAGGTCCAGGTGGCGCACGTGCGCGGTCGTGACGACCTCGCCCGGGAACAGCTCGGCGCCGTGCTGGAGCAGCTCAGTCGTGGTGCTCATGGTCACTTACCACCCTCGAACTCAGCCGACTCTTCCGCTCCGCTCCAATGCGGGTTCTCCCAGATGATGGTGCCGCCCATGCCGAAGCCGATGCACATCGTGGTGAGGCCGTAGCGGACGTCCGGGCGCTGCTCGAAGCGGCGGGCCAGCTGGTTCATCAGGCGCACGCCCGAGGAGGCCAGCGGGTGGCCGAAGGCGATCGCGCCGCCGAACGGGTTGACCCGCTCGTCGTCGTCCGCGATGCCGTAGTGGTCCAGGAAGGACAGCACCTGGACGGCGAAGGCCTCGTTGACCTCGAAGGCCTGGATGTCGTCGATGGTCAGACCGGCCTTGGCCAGCGCCTTCTCGGTGGCCGGCACCGGGCCGATGCCCATGACCTCGGGCTCGACGCCCGCGAAGGCGTAGGAGACCAGGCGCATCTTGACCGGGAGGCCGAGCTCCTCGGCGACGTCCTCGGCGGCCAGCAGCGAGGCGGTGGCACCGTCGTTCAGACCTGCCGAGTTGCCCGCGGTGATGTTGCCGTGCGGGCGGAACGGGGTCTTGAGGCCGGCCAGCGACTCCATCGTGGTGCCCGGGCGCATCGGCTCGTCCACGGTGGCCAGACCCCAGCCGGTCTCGCCGACCTCGGGGTTGGTGTTGCGGATCGAGATCGGCACCAGGTCGGGCTGGATGTCGCCGTTGGCGTACGCCTTGGCGGCCTTCTCCTGGGAGCGCACGGCGTAGGCGTCGCAGCGCTCCTTGGTGATGTGCGGGAAGCGGTCGTGCAGGTTCTCCGCGGTCATGCCCATGAACAGGGCGGACTCGTCGACCAGCTTCTCGGAGACGAAGCGCGGGTTCGGGTCCACGCCCTCGCCCATCGGGTGGCGGCCCATGTGCTCGACACCGCCGGCCACGACTACGTCGTACGCGCCGAAGGCGATGCCGCCGGCGGTGGCGGTGACGGCGGTCAGGGCGCCGGCGCACATGCGGTCGATCGAGTAACCGGGGACGGACTTCGGCAGGCCGGACAGCAGGGCGGCGGTGCGCCCGATCGTCAGACCCTGGTCGCCGATCTGCGTGGTGGCCGCGATGGCGACCTCGTCGATGCGCTCGACGGGCAGGTTCGGGTTACGGCGCACGAGCTCCCGGATGCACTTGACGACGAGGTCGTCGGCGCGCGTCTCGTGGTAGATGCCCTTCGGGCCGGCCTTGCCGAACGGGGTGCGGACGCCATCGACGAAGACGACGTCCCTCGCGGTACGAGGCACGGGGGCTCTCCTCCCAGGGACCAACATTTGAGGTGGGCAGGCTGCCGCCGGAAGAACCCGAGCGGCGCCGCGTCACGGTCATGCTACCCGTCGGTAACCAACCTGCCCAGGCCCCTCGGAGGGTTCTGACCATGTGTCCCGCGACACGTCCGCCGGTGCGTCCGACCAGGAAGGGTTCCCGGAGACGCCGAAGGGGATGCCGTCCGTGCGGACGACATCCCCTCTTCGGAGCCTTTCGCGGCGTTCCGCCGGAGGATCAGCCCTCGGCGGTGGCAGTGGCGGCGGTGACGAAGGCGTTGGCCACCACCGGCGCCACCAGGTCGACCTGCCACTGCCGGGCGCCGAGCCGGCGCAGCGCGGCGGCCACGCCGTCGGCGCTCAGCTCGGCCGGCGGCTCCCAGGAGACCCGGCGCACCAGGTCCGGGGTGATCAGGTTCTCGGCCGGCAGGTGGTGGCGCTCGGCCAGCTCGCTGACCGCGGCACGGGCACCGGACAGCCGGGCGGCCGCGACCGGGTCCTTCTCCGCCCAGGCGCGCGGCGGCGGCGGGCCGTCGTGCGGGGCGGCGGCCGGCGGCAGCTGGTTCTCCGGGACCTCCCGGCCGCGCTGAACGGCCGCCAGCCACTGGTCCAGCTGGCGCCGGTGCAGCCGCGGACCGAAGCCCTGCACGGCCTGGAGCGCGGCGATGTTCAGGGGCATGGCCAGTGCGGCGTTGACGATCGCGGCGTCCGACAGCACCCGGCCGGGGGAGACGTCGCGCTCCTGCGCCAGCCGGTCGCGGGCCAGCCACAGCTCGCGCACCACGGCCAGCTGACGGCGCCGCCGGACCTTGTGCAGCTGCGAGGTGCGCCGCCACGGGTCGGTGCGCGGGGCCGGGCGGGGCGCGGCGGCGATCGCGGCGAACTCCTCCAGGGCCCAGTCGAGCTTGCCCTGGGCGTCCAGCTCCTGTTCGAGTGCGTCACGCAGCTCGACCAGCACCTCGACGTCCAGAGCGGCGTAGCGCAACCAGGGCTCGGGCAGCGGACGGGTGGACCAGTCGACGGCCGAGTGCTCCTTGGCCAGGCTCAGCCCGAGCACGTTCTCGGTCATCGGCCCGAGGCCGACCCGGGCGAAGCCGGCGATCCGCCCGGCCAGCTCGGTGTCGAAGAGGCGGGTCGGTCTCATGCCGACCTCGGCCAGGCAGGGCAGGTCCTGGGTCGCGGCGTGCACCACCCACTCGGCGTCCGCGATGGCGGCGCCCAGCCCGCTGAGGTCAGGGCAGGCGATCGGGTCGATCAGGGCGGAGCCGGCGCCGGCTCGGCGCAGCTGGATCAGGTACGCGCGTTGGCCGTAGCGATAGCCGGAGGCCCGCTCGGCGTCGACGGCGACCGGTCCGGTGCCCGCGCCGAAGGCGGCGATCGTGGCGGCCAGCGCCTGCTCGTCCGCCACGACGGGCGGGATCCCCTCCTTCGGTTCGAGGAGCGGGACCGGGGCTGCTTCTTCTGGGATGGCTGCTACGGCGTCGGTCACTCACCAAGGGTACGACGGTCACCGGAACTGGGAGTGTTGTCGGACTGGTCAGACTGTTGATCGCCCGCTCTCCTCCGGGCCGCTCGGACCCGCCGCCGACGGTCGGCGCTCCCTCGCTCCTGCGTCGCTCCCTCGCGCTCTCCCTCTCGGCACCGGCGCGCCCCTTCGGCCCGGGGCGGGTGATCGCCCGCTCTCCTCCGGGCCGCTCGGACCCGCCGCCGACGGTCGGCGCTCCCTCGCTCCTGCGTCGCTCCCTCGCGCTCTCCCTCTCGGCA
>NZ_JBHXEG010000147.1:0-10617 GCF_042724935.1 Kitasatospora sp. NPDC127060 | reverse complement strand
CCCGAACTTCGGGTCCGGCGGCCGTTCCGCAAGGCGCCACCGACTACCGGCGGATGCTCGGCTTCAGTTCCATGAAGCGGGCGAGCAGACCGTTGACGAAGGCCGGGGAGTCGTCCGTGGAGAACTCCTTGGCGATCTCGACGGCCTCGTCCAGGACGACCGCGTCCGGGACGCCGTCCTCCCAGATCAGCTCGTACGCACCGAGCCGCAGGACGTTGCGGTCCACGATCGGCATCCGGTCGAGGGTCCAGCCCACGGCGTACTGCTCGATCAGGTCGTCGATGCGACGGGCGTACTGGACGTACCCCTCGATCAGCTCCATCGTGTACTCGCCCACCTGCGGGGTGCCCTCGTCGGGCTTGGGCTCGCGGGCGCGGGCCACCCAGTCGGCAAGGACCTGCTGCGGGTCGACCCCGCGGTGGTCGGCCTCGAAGAGGATCTGGAAGGCCCGGGTACGGGCCTTGCTACGTGCGGCCGACACGGACTTACTTCACCCGGCCGAGGTAGCTGCCGTCGCGGGTGTCGACCTTGACCTTCTCGCCGGTGACGACGAAGAGCGGGACCTGGATCTCGGCACCGGTCTCCAGGGTGGCCGGCTTGGTGCCACCGGTGGAGCGGTCGCCCTGGACGCCCGGCTCGGTGTGCTGGATGGTCAGCTCGACGGAGGTCGGGAGCTCGATGTAGAGCACCGCACCCTCGTTGGTGGCGACCAGGGCCTCGAAGCCCTCCAGCAGGTAGTCGGCGGCGTCACCGACGACGGCCGGCTCGATGGTCAGCTGGTCGTAGGTGTCCATGTCCATGAACACGAAGTTCTCGCCGTCCTTGTACGAGAACTGCATGCCACGCTTGTCGACGTTGGCGGTCTCGACCTTGGTGCCGGCGTTGAAGGTCTTGTCGACGACCTTGCCCGTCAGGACCTCCTTGAGCTTCGTACGCACGAAGGCCGGGCCCTTGCCGGGCTTGACGTGCTGGAACTCGACGACGGACCAGAGCTTGCCGCCCTCCAGCTTGAGGACCATGCCGTTCTTGAGATCGTTCGTGGAAGCCACGGGCGCACTTACTCCTGGATATAGCTGTCAAGGAACCAAGGGTTCGCGTCCTGCCGCCGACGGCCTTCGGGGCCGCCGTCACAGGGCGAGGAGCTCCTTGGTGGTGATGGTGAGCAGCTCGGGCCCGCCCTCCTCGAGGGGGCGCACGACGAGCGTGTCCTCGATCCGGACCCCGCCCTTGCCCGGGAGGTGGACTCCTGGGCCGACGGTGACCGGCACGCGGCTGTCCAGTTTACCCATGTCCGACGGACCGAGGCGCGGCGCCTCCCGGATCTCCAGCCCGATGCCGTGGCCCACGGGGTGCGGCGAGGCCTCGGCGTGCCCGGCCGCCTCCAGGACCTGCCGAGCGACCCGGTCGGGTACGCACTGCTCCACCCCCGGACCGAGCGCCTCCCGGCCCGCCCGCTGGGCCCGGAAGACCAGCCGGTGCAGCTCGACCTGCCAGGGCGCGGGGGCGGCCCCGATCACGAAGGTCCGGGCGGTCGAGACCCCGTAGCCGCGGTACTGGGCCCCCATCACCACGGTGAGGAAGTCGCCCTCCTCCACCCGGCGGTCGGTCGGCTGGTGGGCGGGCTGGCCGGAGTGGCTGCCGGTGCCGACCGACACCGGGAAGGCGGCCCGGTCGGCGCCGTGGTCGATCATCCGGCGCTCCAGCTCCATCGCCAGGTGCCGTTCGGTCCGGCCGACCAGGATCGACTCCAGCAGCTCACCGAGCGCCTGGTCGGCGATCTCGGCGGCGATCCGCAGATCCGCGATCTCGTGCTCGTCCTTCACCACCCGCAGCCGCTCCACCAGCTGGCCGAGGTCGGCCAGCCGGGCCCCCTCCAGCAGGCCCGCCACCGCCCGGTGCCGGGTGACGGTCAGGTCGTGCTCCTCCACCGCCAGCCCCCGCACCCCCAGCCGGCCGGCCGTGGCCGCGGCGGCCAGCGCGGTGTCCGCCCCGGCCGGCACCAGCACCTGGGTGACGTCGGGGGTGATCAGGTGCTCCCCCGAGTCGTCCGGCGGCAGGTCGTCCGGCAGCGTCAGCAGCGCCCGGTCCCGGGTCAGCAGCAGGGTCGCCCCGCAGGGCGCGCAGCCCGTCAGATACCGCACGTTCGCCGCCCGGGTGATCAGGGCCGCCTCGGCCCCGGCCGCACCGCAGTGCTCCCGCACCCGCTCCCGCCGCCCCGCGTACGCATCCGCCATGCGTCGAGCCTACGAACCCCCAGCCCGAACCGCCCGCCGAGCGCCCCCGACGGATGCCCCGGCACTCCACTGCGCCCCGCGCGCCCCGGCGCCCCTGGCGTCCGGGAATGGGCAGGGCGGAGGTCACGTTGAAACAGATGAAAATGACTTCCATTTCGATGTAAGGTACCGACCCAGCCCCCGAACCCCGCACCACCAGACCCCAGGAGGACGCCCGATGGCCCGCAGCGAACTGCGCCCGGTGATCAAGCTCCGCTCCACCGCCGGCACCGGCTACACGTACGTGACCCGCAAGAACCGCCGCAACGACCCGGACCGGATGGTCCTGCGCAAGTACGACCCGGCCGTGGGCCGGCACGTCGACTTCCGCGAAGAGCGCTGACCGCACGAACCCCCGGAGGAGCCCAGCCATGAAGCCCGGAATCCACCCCGCCTACCGCCCGGTCGTCTTCCGCGACAAGGTCGGCGGCCTCGCCTTCCTCACCCGCTCGACCGCCACCGGTGACCGCACCGTCGAGTGGGCGGACGGCAACACCTACCCGGTGATCGACGTCGAGATCTCCTCGGCGAGCCACCCCTTCTACACCGGCCAGTCCCGGGTGCTGGACACCGCGGGCCGGGTCGAGCAGTTCCGCCGCCGCTACGGCGACCGGCACTGACCACAACGCCGGAACGGCGCCTCCCCTGGTCGGGGAGGCGCCGTTCCGGCGTGCGCGGGCAGGGGCTCAGCGCGGCGGCCTGGCCACCGGGCCCTAGGACTGCCGCTCGGGCGTCCAGCGCTTCTCGACGCCGGCCAGCTTCCAGTAGCCGATGGCGATCGCCCACACCACCACGAACAGCCCCGCGATCGCGTAGCCGACGTTGTCCAGCGAGACGTCCGCGATGAACCCGGTCACCGGATCCGTCAGGTCGAGCTTCTCGTGCAGCACGCCGACCAGCTCGATGGTGCCGATGATGAAGGCCACCGCGATCGACAGCCCGGTGATGGTCAGGTTGTAGTACACCTTGCGCACCGGGTTGGAGAAGGCCCACTGGTACGCGAAGTTCATGAACGTCCCGTCCAGGGTGTCGAACAGGCTCATCCCGGCCGCGAACAGCAGGGGCAGGCAGACGATCGCGTACCAGGGCAGTCCGGCCGCCGCGCCCGAACCGGCCATCACCATCAGGGTGACCTCGGTCGCGGTGTCGAAGCCCAGGCCCAGCACCATGCCGACCGGGAACATCTGCCCGGGCCGGGTGATCGAACGGGTCGCCCGGTTCAGGATCCGGGCCATGAAGCCTCGCGAGTCGAGGTGCTCCTCCAGCTCCGCCTCGTCGTACTTCCCGGCCCGCATCGAGCGGAACACCTTGAGGATGCCCACCAGCGCCGCCAGGTTGAGCGCCCCGATCAGGTAGAGGAAGGCGCCGGAGGCCGTGGTGCCGACCAGCCCGAGCCACTTGTGGGTGGCCGAGTCGTGGTCCATCAGGGTGTTCGCCAGCTGGGCGCCGCCCGCCACCAGGGCGGCCATCACCACCACCATCGAGGAGTGCCCGAGGGCGAACCAGAAGCCCACCGAGACCGGCCGCTTGCCGTCCGCCATCAGCTTGCGGGTGGTGTTGTCGATCACCGCGATGTGGTCGGCGTCGAAGGCGTGCCGCATGCCCAGGGTGTACGCGGTGATGCCCAGGCCGACCCCGAACACCTGGGTGCCGACCTGGTAGCCGTGGGGCGCGACCAGGAAGACCAGCGTCCCGAAGGCGGCCACGTGCATGGCGAGGATCACCCCCATCAGCCCGGCGGTCCGGAGGGTGTCCTCGCGCTTCCATCGGAAGGTGGGCAGCACGGAGGGGGGCGCCGCATCGGCGGGAGGGGCAGTTTCGGGCAGGGTCATCTCGGGATCACGCTCCAGCACCTCGTGGAATGACTTCGTGAGATGCCGTGGCCGGTCTCCTGGCTTACGGGGCTTCCGGACCCGCCTTCCCAGGCGCACGAGGCGCCCAGTGGCATGTGGGTCCGGACAACTGTCCCCCGATCACAGTGGCGAGGGCCGCTCCGGACTGGGACCTGTTGAGGGTCCGTCACCGGTCTTCCCGAGCACCACGGCGGGGAACACCGTAGGGGTAGCACCACACCCCCGCAAGGCTGCGCACCTGTGCAGGTGTCCAGGATCACAGGTGGTGAGCTGCCAGAATGTCCGCATGCATCTCGTACCGGCCGACCGCGCGGGCCACCGCACCATCGACGGACACCGGGTCTGCGAGGCCATCGCCGCCATCGGGGACACCGCCCACGTCCGGTCCTGGGCCGAGCGGTTCTCCCTGCTCTCCGACCCCGGACGGCTCGCCCTGCTGCTCGCCCTCCACCGGGCCGGCCCGCTCGCCGTGAGCGACCTGGCGGTCGCCACCGGCATGCGCGACCCGGCCGTCTCCCAGGCCCTGCGCCTGCTCCGCACCGCGGGCGTGGTCACCGGCGACAAGGACGGACGCGTGGTGCGCTACCAGCTCGTGGACGACGCCATGCGCCCCCTCCTCGACGAGTGCGCCGCCGCCGAGCACGACGAGCCGACGGCGGCGGCGGGCTGACGACCCGACCGACCTCCGACAAACCACGCCGAGACGCGGCCGGATGAGTACGATCACGATGTGCCGTCCCACCCCCACGTCTGGCCCGCCGACCGCTGGAACACCCGCCCGGTCAAGGCCCGCGTGCTGGCGGTCGCCCGCACCCTCACCTCAGCGACCCGCGTCCTGGACGTCCTCGCTCTGCTGAACCCGGACGGCATCGAGCGGTACTTCACCGTCAACCCCGGCTCCGCGTTCGCCGACCGCGCCTTGGACGAGTACCTCCACGGCCTGCCCGGCTACACCGTGCTCGACTGGGAGGACGCCGTCCGGCGCCGCTTCGACCTCGCCGTCGCCTGCGCCGTCCACGCCTCCATGCACCGCCTGGACGCCCGCCTGGTCGTCCTCCCGCACGGCGCCGGCTACAACCGCCTGGTCACCGAGTCCACCGGCGACACCGTCACCGCCGCCGGCCTCTCCCGCAACGAACTCACCCACCGCGGCCGGGTGTTCGTCGACGTCCTCGGCCTCTCCCACCCCGAACAGCTGGACCGGCTGCGGACCTCCTGCCCCGAGGCCCTGGACGTCGCCCGGGTCGTCGGCGACCCGTGCTTCGACCGGATCCTGCGCAGCGAACGCTCCCGCGACGGCTACCGCGCCGCGCTCGGCGCCGTCGACGGCCGTCGGCTCGTCGTCGTCAACTCCACCTGGAGCGAACACTCGTTATTCGGCCGCCACCCCGACCTCCCCCAGCGTCTGGTCCGCCGGCTGCCCGCCGACGAGTACACCGTGGCCGTCGTGCTGCACCCCAACATCTGGAGCCGGCACGACCCCGAGGCCCTGCTCGACGACGCTCGCCGGATGGGCCTGCGCCTCATCCCGCCCCACCAGGGCTGGCAGGCCGCACTCGTCGCCGCCGACTGCCTGATCGGCGACCACGGCTCGGTCTCCGTCTACGGCGCCGCCCTGGCGCGCCGCACCCTGCTCGTCGCCACCGGAGCCGCCGAACTCGACCCGCACTCCCCCAGCTACGCCTTCGGCCAGGCCGCGCCCGCACTCGACCCCGACGGCGACCTCGCCGCCCAGCTCGAACACGCCCTGACCACCGACCCGGCCGGCCTCACCTACCTCACCGACCGCTCCCTCGCCCACCGCGGCACCTCCGCCCGGATCCTGCGCCCCCTGCTCTACTCGTTCCTCGACGGCCTCGACGAACCCCCCGGCGAACCGGCCCTGCCGCCCTACCCCCGGCCCGTCTCCCAGCCCGGAAGCACCGACCGGCCCACCGCGTACGACGTCGAGGGCAAGAGCGAGGGGACGGAGGTCAGCCTGCGGCGCTACCCCTTCCGCCCCGACGACCACACCCCGCGCGGCTTCCACGCCCTCACCGACGACCACCCCGGCGACGCCCTGCGCTACACCGCCGAAGTCCTCGCCCGCACCGAGCCGTACGCGGAACTCCCGGCCACCCACTGGCTCGCCGGCACCGCCGCCGAACTCCCCGGCCTCGCCGTCGCGGTGGCCGCCCTCGGCCCGGCCCGCCACGTCCTCCGGCTGCGCACCGGGCTGCTGCTGGAGGCCCGCGCCGAACCGGCATTCGCGGACCCCGACCCCGTCCTCGACCCGCTTCTGCTCGGCTCCGCCGTGGCCTGCTGGCTCGCCGACGGCGGCGACCCGGGTGCCCTGCCCGAGCACGGCCTCACCATCCGCACCGGCGAGCACCGCACCCGGGTGGCCTTCACCACCGGGCCCTAGGAGCCCGGGGACCGCCAGGACCACTGGGGCCGCTAGGGCCGCCAGGAGGCCAGTTCCCGCAGCCGCGCCCGGCTGTGCTCGGCCAGCTCCGGGTCGTCCAGCTCCTCGGCGAGCGCGACCAGCAGGACGTGGGCCTGGGCCTCCTTGGGGTACGCCTTCCGCTCCCGGGCCCGGCGCACGCAGTCGCCGGCGTGCTCGACCGCCAAGTCCAGCTGCCCGAGCGCCCGGTGGGCCCCGGCCCGGACCAGCGGCAGCTTCATCAGCATGTCGTCGTCCCCGGTGTCCACCGCCAGCTCGGTGGCCCGGGCCAGCACCGCCAGCGCCTCCTCCGGCCGCCCGTCGGCGATCAGCGCCTGCGCCAGGTTGTAGCTCTGCACGATCTCGCCGTGGGCGTCGCCCCGGTTCTCGGCCAAGGCCAGCGTGAACCGTTCCACCGCCTCGCCCGGACGGCCGTCGGCCAGGCACAGCAGGCCGTCCGTCTCGTGCAGCACGCCCACCACCCGGCGCTCGGCCACCAGCGGCAGCTGCTCCGCGGCGAGCGCCAACTGCTCGGCGGCCGGCCCGTACTCCCCGCGCTCGTAGTGGGCGCGGGCGAGCTGGTTGCGCATCCGGACCACCGCGTCCGGCTGGTTGTCCCACTGCGCCGATTCCACGCCCAGCCGGTGGGTGGCGATCCAGTCCTGGTAGAGCTTGCGGCCGTGGTAGAGCGGCCACAGCGACTCGCAGAGCCGCCACACCTCGCCGTGCCACCGCTGTTCGGCCGCCGCCTCCACCACCGCGCGTAGATTGGCCCGTTCGGCGTGCAGCCACTCCAGGGCCGCCGCCCCGGAGCCGAAGCCGGGCAGGCCCGCTCCGCCGGGCTCCTGCAGCCGCAGCCGCCGCCCCATCGCCCGGTCGGCCAGCGAGGAGCGGCCCCGGTAGTACGCCACCACCCGGGCCAGCAGGTCCACCCGGCCGGGGAGTTCGCGCGTCCGGCCGTAGGCGTGCAGCCGCACCACGTCATGGGCGCGGAAGCGGTCCTCGGCATCGGCGTCGAGCACCTCGTCCACCAGGTGTACGGCGCGCAGCTCGGCCAGCGCCTTCGCGGGGCTCTCGACGCCCGCCGCGCGGGCCAGTTCGGCCGAGACGAAGGGGCCGGGGTGCACCCCGATCAGCCGGTACAGCGCCCGCCCCTGCGGCGACAGCCGCTCGTACACCGCGTCGTAGGTCGGGCCGAGGCCGTTCTCCTCGTCCTCCAGCACGGCCAACCTGCCCTCCCGGTCGCGCAGTTCGGCCACCACCCGGCCGACCGCCAGGTGTTCCCGGTCCAGCAGCTGGCTCCCGACCGCGTTCAGGGTGAGCGGCAGCCCGCCGCACTCCTCGACCAGCTCCGCCAACTCCGCGTCGGTGCCCCGCCCGACCCCCAGCCACCTGCGCACCAGCTCGGCGCCGGCGGCCGCGCTCAGCGGCCCGAGCTGCCGCACCTCGGCACCGTCCGTCCGCAGCGCGGGCAACCGGCGCCGGCTCGCGACCACCACCAGCCCGCTGGACGGGAGCAGCGCCCGGACCTCGGCGGCGTGCTCGACGTTGTCCAGGAAGAACAGGCAGCGGCGCTCGGCGGTGACCGTACGGAACTCGGTGAACCGCTCGGCCTCCGCCGCCGGGGGTTCGCTGCCGAGCGCCCGCAGGAAGCCGGCCAGCAGCTCCGGCAGGTCCACCCCGCTCTGGTGCCGGTAGGCCAGCAGGTCCGCGTAGAGGTCCCCGTCCGGGAAGCGCGCCCGGTGCTCCTCGGTGAACTTGGCGATCAGCTCGGTCTTCCCGACCCCGCCGAGTCCGGTGAACACCACGATCCCGAGCCCGCCGGCCTCGACCCGGCCCAACGCCTCGACCAGCGCGGCGAGTTCCGGCTCGCGATTGACGAAAGGGCCGTGCGGCGAGCGGACCTGACGGGGCCTGGGCACCGGATCCGACTGGTGGAGGTGCAACGACCCGATGTCGCCGCCCACCTGGACCACGTGCCCGCCCACCGTGGCGCCTGACACGGTGTTCGTCACCTCGCGCCGATCCATCCGCCTGCTCCCTCCGGCCGGTCGGGCCCAGCCTACGGGCTGGGCACCCGCCCGGCGGGCGGATCGGCCGCTCAGGCCGCCTGACAGGTGGGGCACCAGAACAGGTTGCGGGCCGCGTGCTCCTCCGTCCGCACCTCCGTGCCGCAGACCAGGCAGGGCATCGCGGCGCGGCGGTAGACGTACACCTCGCCGCCGTGGTCGTCCACCCGGGGCGGGCGGCCCATCGCCTCGGGGGTGTGCTCGGGGCGGACGGTGTCGATCCGGCCGGCCGCGACGCCCTCGCGCATCAGGGCGACCAGGTCGGCCCAGATCGCGTCCCACTCGCGGCGGGTGAGGTCGCGGCCGGCCCGGTGCGGGTCGATGTGGTGGCGGAACAGCACCTCGGCGCGGTACACGTTGCCGACCCCGGCCAGCACCTTCTGGTCCATCAGCAGCGCGGCGACGGTCGTGCGGCTGCCCGATATCCGGCGCCAGGCGGCCTCCGGGTCGGCGTCGGCGCGCAGCGGGTCGGGGCCGAGCCGGGCCGCGACGGCGGCCTTCTCGGCCTCGGTGATCAGCTTGCAGGTGTTGGGACCGCGCAGGTCGGCGTAGCCGTCGTCGTTGGCCAGCCGCAGCCGGACCAGGCCGACGGGCTCGGGCTCGGGACCGGTGCCGAAGGTGAAGCCGCCGTAGAGACCGAGGTGGACGTGCACCCAGGCACCCTCCTCGAAGCCGAGGAAGAGGTGCTTGCCGGTGGCCTCCGCGCCGGTGAGCAGCTGCCCGTCGATCGCCTTGGCCTCGTCGGCGAAGCGGCCCTGCGGGCTGGAGACCCGCACCGGGCGACCGCCGAAGGCCGTACGGTTCTGGCCGGCGAGGCGGTGGATGATGTGGCCTTCCGGCACGGGCTTCAGCTCCCCGGGTGGTTCTGGCGGGACCGCTCCATCATCGCAGCCGCCACCGACACCCCGGTTCAGCGGACCGGCATGCCCATCAGCCGGGCCAGGATGACGCGGTCCAGCTCGGCGGCCGTGCCGGCGACGTCCAGGTACGAGTTGTCGATGATCGGCAGCCCGGAGTTGTACCAGCCGGCCATCCGCCCGTGGATGCGCGCCACCTCCTCGTCGCCGAGCCGCCGGGTGCCGCCGCGGCGGGCGTTGCGGCGCAGCACCGAGTCCAGGCTGGGCAGCAGGACGACCGGGATCATGCCGGGGCCGATGTGGCGCTTCCAGCCGCCGAGGCCGATCGCCGGGCGGTCCGGGAAGACGGCGTCGTCGATGATGCAGGAGATGCCGTTGGCCAGGTAGTTGCGGCAGGCGAAGCCGCAGGTGCGGCGGGCCAGCCGGTACTGGGCCTCGGAGGCGTTGTTCCAGCCGGCCTGCGGGTTGGCGAAGCCGGACTGCACCCACTCGCGGACGTCGTCCAGGCTGATGTGGGCGGTCGGGGTGGTCCGGCGCTCGGCCCAGTACCGGGCGACGGTGGTCTTGCCCGCCCCGGCCGGGCCGATCAGCAGGACGGCGATGGGACCGGCCGGCGTGTGCCGCTGCGGCGGGTGGGCGGGGAGCTGGACGGGCGTGCCGGAGGGCAGCACGAAGTGCCCGGTGCCGCCGGCCGGAACGGGCGCGCTGGGCGCGGGCGGCGGCGCCTGGACAGGAGCCGGAGCCGCAGCGGGCAAGGGAGCGGGCGCTGGACCGGGAGCCCCGGCCGGGGTCCGGGCCGCAGCGGGCACGGGCACCGCGGCGGGCACCGGCACCGCGGCGGGCGCGACGGGAGGCGGCGGAACCGGCGCGGCCGGGGGAACCGGCGCCCCCGGAGGAGCCGCCCCCGACCCGCCACCCGGTGGCACCGGCGGAGCGACGGGACGCGGCGGGACCTGCCCGCCTCCGGCGTACTGCGTCATGGCACCTCCCGACACCTCTCAGCGGGGACACTACACGGCGGCCCGGCGGCGGGGCCCCTCCCCCCCCCCGCCCCGGGGCACCCCAGAGAGCCCCAGGTACGCCCTACCCGCCCGCACCCCGCAGGGGGGAGCGCCCCCACCCCCCCCCCCCCCCACACCGAAC
>NZ_JBHXEG010000146.1:0-10642 GCF_042724935.1 Kitasatospora sp. NPDC127060 | reverse complement strand
GCCCCCGTCCACGACGGGGGCCGCCTCCTCGGGCGTCACCGGGGTCAGGCCCCGGCCGGCTCCAGGATCGCCACGCACTCGAAGTGGTGGGTCATCGGGAACAGGTCGAAGGCCCGCAGCGAGACCAGCCGGTAGCCGCCCTCGCGGAAGAACGCCAGGTCCCGGGCGAGCGCCGCCGGGTCGCAGGCCACGTACGCGATCCGGCGCGCCTCCAGGCCGACCAGGTGGCCGACGGTCTCGCGCCCGGCGCCGGAGCGGGGCGGGTCCAGCACGATCAGGTCGGTGGCGGTGATGCCGGTGCGCGGCAGCAGCGTCTCGACCCGGTCGCACTCGATCCGCACGTTGTCCAGCGCGGCGAGGTTGTGCCGGGCGTCGACCACGGCCTGCGGGGCGGACTCGATGCCGAGCACCGCACCGTCCTCGCCGACCCGGTCGGCGAGCGCGCCGGCGAACAGGCCGACCCCGCAGTACAGGTCGAGCGCGCTCTCGCCCCACTGCGGGTCCAGGCCGTCCAGCACCGCGTCGACCAGGGTGTCCGGCGCCTCCGGGTGGATCTGCCAGAAGCCGCCGTTGCTGACCCGCCAGGTCCGTCCGGCCGCCCGCTCTCGCACGAAGCCGCGCCCGTGCACCTTGTGCACGTCGCCCTGGTCGTCGATTCGGGCGATCGACACCGGCTTGTCCAGCTCGACCAGCGGCAGCTGGGCGCCGTCGCGCGGGGTCAGGACGACCTGGCGGTCCGAGGAGCCGGTCGCGGCGACCGCCTCGACGCTCGCCACCCCCGGCCAGTCCCGGGACTCGATGCCCAGTTCGGTGACGCCCTCGGCGGCGATCAGGCAGCGGTCGATGACCTGCACCTCGTGCGAGCGGTGCTTGCGCAGCCCGACCTTGCCGCTCTCCGCGTCCACCGTGTACTGCACCCGGGTGCGCCAGGCCGGCACCTGCCCGGCCTGCAGCTTGCCGCCGACCGGCTCGACGCTGCCGTCCCAGCCCGCCTCGGCCGGGGTCAGCCCGGCCAGCTTCGCCAGCTGCTCGGTCAGCACGGCCGCCTTGAGCTTGCGCTGCCCGCCCGGGGTGACGTGCTGCCAGTCGCAGCCGCCGCACTTGCCCGGCCCGGCGAACGGGCAGGGCGCCTCGATCCGGTCCTTGGCGGGCTCCAGCACCTCCACCGCGTCCGCGCGCAGGAAGCGCGAGGTGCTGGTGCCCTCGGTCACCAGCGCGACCACCTTCTCGCCGGGCAGCGCGTGCCGGACGAACAGCACCCGCCCCTCGTGCCGGGCCACGCAGTGCCCGCCGCCGTGCGCGACCGGGCCGACCTCGACCTCGTAGCGCTCGCCGACCAGCGGGTCCCCGGACGGCTTCTCCGGCCGCGCGGCCCGCACGGACTGGCCGCGCAGCGCCTTCGGCGGCCGCACCGCCTGCTTGCGCGGCGCCTTCCGGCCGGCCGGTTCCGCGCCCTTGCCGTCCTGGACGGGCTTCCCGCCTCGCACGGCCTTCTCACCGCGCCCGGCCTTCTCGCCACCCGCGGCCTTCTCACCGCGCACGGGCTTCTCCGCCCGGGCCGCCTTCCCGTCCCGAACGGCCTTCCCGTCCCGGACGGCCTTCTCGACCGGGGCCTCCCCCGGCACGACCGGCGCCGTGCGCGCCGTCAGCCCCTCACGGTCGGTGGCCTCCGGTCGCTGCGGCTTGCCCCAGCGCGGCCGGGCCACCTGTCCGGGCTGGGAGCCGCCCCGACGGGCGCCCTTGCCCTTGCCGGAGGCGCCGGAGGAGCCCGAGGAGCGGGGCGGAGTGTTGCGCGTCACTGGGAGGAGTCCTTGCTGCGGTCGGAGGTGGCACCGGCATTCGCACCGGCACGGTCGGAATCCTTCGACTTTACGGCCTTCGGCGCCCGCGGCTCGCCACGGCGGACGGATCCCGGCGCCGACCAGGCCTTCTGCGGCTTGCGCCGCTCGGAGGACTCCAGCTGCCAGGGCACCGAGGTGACCATCACACCGGGCTTGAACAGCAGCCGCCCCTTGAGCCGCAGCGCGCTCTGGTTGTGCAGCAGGTGCTCGTACCAGTGGCCGACCACGTACTCGGGGATGTAGACGGCGACCACGTCGCGCGGGCTGCTGCGCCGCAGGTTCTTCACGTAGTCCAGAACCGGCCCGGTAATCTCCCGGTACGGCGAGTCCAGCACCTTGAGCGGGACCTCGATGCCGCGCTCGTCCCACTCCCGCCGCAGCGCCGCCGTGTCGGCCGCGTCGACGTTGACGGTGACGGCCTCCAGGGTCTGGGCACGGGCCAGCCTGGCGTAGGCGAGGGCGCGCAGCGCCGGCTTGTGCAGCTTGGAGACCAGCACGATGGCGTGCACCCGGGTCGGCAGCACCACGTCGTCCGGTTCCTCGGCGGCGATGAGTTCGTCGGAGACCCGGTCGTAGTGGCGACGGATGCCCTTCATCATCACGAACAGCACGACCATCGCGGCGATCGCGATCCAGGCGTGGCCGATCTTGGTGACCAGGACGACGATCAGCACCGCCATGGTCATCACCAGGCCGAAGCCGTTGATCGCCCGGCTGCGCTGCATGTGGCGCCGCTTGGCCGGGTCGGTCTCGGTGCGCAGCAGCCGGGTCCAGTGCCGGATCATGCCGGACTGGCTCATGTTGAAGGAGACGAAGACGCCGACGATGTAGAGCTGGATCAGCCGGGTCGGGTCCGCGTTGAAGGCGATGATCAGCAGGATCGCGGCGATCGCCAGCAGGATGATGCCGTTGGAGAAGGCCAGCCGGTCGCCACGGGTGTGCAGCTGGCGGGGCAGGTAGCGGTCCTGGGCGAGGATCGAGCCGAGCACCGGGAACCCGTTGAAGGCGGTGTTGGCGGCGAGCACCAGGATCAGGCCGGTGACGGCGGCGACGAAGTAGAAGCCGGGCGTGAAGTTGTTGAAGACGGCCTCGCTGATCTGCGCCAGCGCGGTCTTCTGGTGGTAGCCGGAGCCGGCGCCGACCAGCTGCTCGGTCGGGTTCTCGGCCATCTGCACGCCGGTCAGCCTGGCCAGCCAGATGATGCCCATGAACATCACCACGGCGATGCTCGCCATCAGCAGCAGGGTGGTGGCCGCGTTCTTGCTCTTCGGCTTGCGGAAGGCCGGCACGCCGTTGGAGATCGCCTCGACACCGGTGAGCGCGGCGCAGCCGGAGGAGAAGGACTTCAGCAGCAGGAACACCATCGCGAAGCCGGCCAGCGAGTCGTTGCCGGGGGTGGCGGCGAGCTGGAAGCCGGAGCTCTCAGCGGGCATGGACTGGCCGAGCACGAAGTGCCGGAAGACGCCGTAGCCGACCATGCCGATGACGCCCGCCATGAAGGCGTAGGTGGGGACGGCGAAGGCGGAGCCGGACTCGCGCACCCCGCGCAGGTTCATGCCCATCAGCACCACGACCACGACCACCGAGACGATCATCTCGTGGCCGCGCAGTGCCGGGACGGCGGAGACCACGTTGGCGACGCCCGAGGTGGTGGAGACGGCGACGGTCAGCACGTAGTCGACCATCAGGGCCGCGGCAACCACCAGACCGGAGGCCGGACCGTGGTTGACGGTCGCCACCTCGTAGTCACCGCCGCCGCTGGGGTAGGCGTGCACGTTCTGCCGGTAGG
The DNA here is from genome assembly GCF_042724935.1 of Kitasatospora sp. NPDC127060. NCBI lineage: Bacteria > Bacillati > Actinomycetota > Actinomycetes > Kitasatosporales > Streptomycetaceae > Kitasatospora > Kitasatospora sp. NPDC127060. The sequence goes on along the minus strand of NZ_JBHXEG010000146.1, from coordinate 7,012 downwards.
AGGCGACGACGGCGAGCATCACGATCGCCACCACGACGCCGATCTGCCAGGAGAAGTGGATCGCCGAGGCTCCCGCGACGGAGAGCGTGAGCAGGATCTCCTCGGGGGCGTACGCGACCGAGGAGAGCGCGTCCGAGGCGAAGACGGGCAGCGCGATCCGCTTGGGAAGGAGCGTCTCTCCGAGCTTGTCGCTGCGCAGGGCGCGCCCGATCAGGAGGCGTTTCGGAAGGTCAGTCGGCATAGGCACGTTAAGGAATCGTAGGGCTTTCCCGGCAGCACTTGCGCCGTTTATCCCCCCCTTCGTCGCGACTGTGTTCGGTGGACCGGCTAGCGTGTCGGATACGAGTCGGTGGGCAACACTCTGGTTGTCGAGCGGAGTCCGGCCGACGCCCCACGAGAACCCTCGTCCCGGCAGGACCGGGCGGGAAAGGGAGATGAACGGTGTTTGCGCAGGTCAAGAACCCTTCGGGATGGGTGAGGTAGCGCCGGTGCACATCGTCATCATGGGCTGCGGCCGCGTGGGCTCGGCCCTCGCGAGAGCCCTGGAGAAACAGGGCCACTCGGTGGCCGTGGTCGACCAGGACCCGACCGCCTTCCGTCGCCTGGGCGCCGGCTTCAACGGGCGCCGGGTGACCGGCGTCGGCTTCGACCAGGACACCCTGCGCGAGGCGGGCATCGAGGAGGCCGGCGCGTTCGCCGCCGTCTCCAGCGGCGACAACTCCAACATCATCGCCGCCCGGGTCGCCCGGGAGACCTTCGGCATCGAGAACGTCGCGGCCCGGATCTACGACCCGCGCCGGGCCGAGGTGTACCAGCGCCTGGGCATCCCGACCGTGGCGACGGTCCGCTGGACCGCCGACCAGATGCTGCGCCGGCTCCTGCCGAGCGGCGCCGAGCCGCTGTGGCAGGACCCGAGCGGCAGCGTGCAGCTGGCCGAGGTCGCGTACCACCCGGGCTGGGTCGGTCAGCGGGTCAGCCGCCTGGAGGAGGCCTCCGGCGCCCGGGTGTCGTTCGTGACCCGGCTCGGCGAGGGGGTGCTCCCCTCGCCGCAGATGGTGGTGCAGGAGGGCGACCTGGTGCACGTGATGCTGCGCCGGGCCGATCTGACGGCGGTCGAGGCCGCGTTCGCGCAGGGACCGAAGGAGGAGGGTCACTGATGCGGGTCGCCATTGCCGGTGCCGGTGCCGTGGGCCGCTCGATCGCGGGCGAGCTGCTGGAGAACGGTCACGAGGTCCTGCTGATCGACAAGAACCCCAACTCCATCTCGGTGGAGCGGGTGCCCATGGCGGAGTGGCTGCTGGCCGACGCCTGTGAGATCACCTCGCTGGACGAGGCGGCGCTGCAGCGCTGCCACGTGGTGATCGCCGCGACCGGTGACGACAAGGTCAACCTGGTCGTCTCGCTGCTCGCCAAGACCGAGTACGCCGTGCCGCGAGTGGTCGCCCGGGTGAACAACCCGAAGAACGAGTGGCTCTTCAACGAGTCCTGGGGCGTGGACGTGGCCGTGTCCACGCCGCGGCTGATGTCCGCCCTGGTCGAGGAGGCGGTCAGCGTCGGCGACCTGGTCCGCCTGATGCGCTTCAGCCAGGGCAATGCCAACCTGGTCGAGCTGACCCTGGCCGGCGAGGCCGAACTGGTCGGCACCCGGGTCGGCGACGTCTCCTGGCCGCAGGACACCGCCCTGGTGAGCATCATCCGCGAGGGCCGGGTGCTGGTGCCGGGCAAGGACGACACCCTGGAGGGCGGCGACGAGCTGCTCTTCGTCGCGGCGCAGGAGCGCGAGGAGGAGCTGGAGCAGCTGCTGTCGGCCACCTCCGGCGCCCAGTAGGAACCGCCCAGCGGGAACCTGCACGGTAGGAACCGCACGGCAGGAACCGCACGCGCGTACGGCAGAGGGCCCGCATCCCCCAGGAGGGTGCGGGCCCTCTGCCGTAGCGGGCGGGAGCGGGCGGGAGCAGGGAGCGGCTACTTGGCCGGCTCCTCCTCGTCGTCCAGCGGCGCCTTGATCGGCGGCGGCGCCTTCAGCAGGATCTGCCAGGTGACGTACATCGCCAGCAGCAGCGGCGGGATGCCGAGGGCGACCTTCAGCCAGCCGAGCAGGTTGACGTTGTGGGTGAAGTACAGCGGGAAGAGGATCACCGGCTTGAGGCCCATGATCACCACCCAGGCCCAGGTCGCCTTGGTGTAGGCGGCGAGGCGGCCCGGGTTCTCCTTGCGCCAGGTGAACATCTCACCGGTGATCGGGCCGAGCATCACCCCGATCATCGGCCAGCGCACCAGGGCGGAGACCGCCATGGCCGCACAGTAGCCGACGCTCCAGAGCAGGCCGGGGAGGTAGAAGTCCTCGGCCTTGCCGCTCTTCATCGCGATCCAGGCGCCGAGGGCGACGCCGAACACCCCGCTGAAGGCGTGCTGGATGGTCTCCCGCCGGGCCAGCCGGGCCACCACGAACAGCGCGCTCAGGCCGAGCGCGGCCCAGGCGGCGGCGCTGACCTGGTGGGTGACGTTGTAGGTGAGGATGAAGACCAGACCGGGCAGCGTCATGTCGATCATGCCGCGCACGCCGCCGAAGGCCTGGAGGACGGTGTCGGCGGCCTCCTTGGAGGCGGCCTTCCGGGCGGCTTCTGCGGCCGCCGGGTCCAGAGGCCGCTCGGCGGCCGGCGCGGTGCCCTCGATCGACCGGGCCAGTCCGTCCGCGGCCTCCGCGGCGGCGGCGTCCTGCCAGGCCGCCACGTCGGTGGCGTCCAGGTCGATCCGGGCGGCGGCGTCGCCGCCGGGGTGGTTGCTCACGCTCATTCGCTCCCGTGTCCCACCGGACGCAGCTCGTATCGGGGGTTGAACAGCACGCGGCGCCCGCGTGCGTGGCTGATCCGGCCGCTGGCGACGAGCCGGCGGCCCGGCTCTATCCCTGCGATCGAGCGGCGGCCCAGCCAGACGACCTCCAGTGCCTCGGTGCCGTCGAAGAGCTCGGCCTCCAGGGCCGGCACCCCGGCCCGCGGGCGGAGCGTCACCGTGCGCAGCGTGCCCGCGACGGTGACCAGCTGCCGGTCCGTGCAGCCGGCGATCGGCGTGCAGCCGGACTCGGCGGCGCTCTCCTGGCGCAGGTCCTCGGCGTCCAGTTCCTCGGCCGAGGAGGTCAGCCGGCTGAGAATGCGGCGGAACCGCCCCTGCGGCTGGCCGCTGCTGTTGTCACCACTCATGTCGGCAGGGTACCGGGTTCCGGCCCCCCGGCGGCAGGCGTCGCAGCCGTCGGGGGGCCGTACGGGCCGGTCTTCGAACCCCTGCTCAGCTCTCGAAGCGGTAGCCCATGCCCGGTTCGGTGATGAAGTGGCGCGGGTGCGAAGGGTCCCGCTCCAGCTTGCGGCGCAGCTGGGCGAGGTAGACCCGCAGGTAGTTGGTCTCGGTGCGGTAGGCCGGGCCCCACACCTCCTGGAGCAGCTGGGTCTGGCTGACCAGCCGACCGGCGTTGCGGACCAGCACCTCCAGCAGGTGCCATTCGGTGGGCGTGAGGCGTACGTCGGTGCCGTCCCGGTTGACCTTCTTCGCTGCGAGGTCGACGGTGAAGCTCTCGGTGACGACCAGCGAGTCGTCCTCCCCGGCGACCGGCTCGGCCCGGCGCACGGCGGCGCGCATCCGGGCGAGCAGCTCGTCCATCCCGAAGGGCTTGGTCACGTAGTCGTCGGCACCGGCGTCCAGGGCCTCGACCTTCTCGTCCGAGGCGTGCCGGGCTGACAGCACGATGATCGGCACCCGGGTCCAGCCGCGCAGGCCGCGGATCACCTCCACGCCGTCCATGTCGGGCAAACCCAGGTCGAGGACGACCACGTCCGGGTGGCGGGCGGCGGCCAGTTCCAGCGCGCTCGCCCCGTCGTGGGCCGCGTCCACCTCGTACTTGCGGGCCTTGAGGTTGATCACCAGTGCGCGGACGATCTGCGGTTCGTCGTCCACGACGAGGACCCGGGTCATTTACGGGCTCCGCCTTTCAGGCTGTCGGATCTTACGGACTGTGTCTTGGCTGTTCGTGCACCGTGGGCCGCCGGGCGGTGGGCCGGACCCGCGCCGGGCCCTGCCGCGATCAGCCGGAACTCACGTGATCAGTTCCGAGAGCGGATCGTCGCCCTCGCCGCCCACCCGGTCCGGTTCGGGCGGCCGTTCGACGGCGGGCAGGCTGACGACCATGGTCAGGCCTCCGCCGGGGGTGTCCTCCGCGGTGACGGTACCGTCCATCGCCTCGACGAACCCGCGCGCCACCGCGAGCCCGAGGCCGACCCCGGCGCCGCGCGGCGCGTCCCCGTAGCGCTGGAACGGCGCGAAGATCCGCTCCTTGGCGTCCTCGGGCACACCCGGCCCGCGGTCCACGATCCGCAACTCGACCCGGCCGGTCCGGCCGGGCGGCTGCAGGGCGTCGGCCTTGACCAGGACCTTGACGCCGTCCGGGCTGTACTTGACGGCGTTCTCGACCAGGTTGGCCAGCGAGCGCTCCAGCAGCCCGCCGTCGGCCCGGATCATCGGCAACGTCTCCGGCACCTCCAGCCGGACGGACTCCGGCGGGACCCCGCCGAGCGCGTACGGCACCACCTCGTCCAGGTCGGTCTCCTGGATCAGCGGGGTGACGGTGCCGGTCTGCAGTCGGCTCATGTCGAGGAGGTTGTTGATCAGGTGGTCGAGCCGGTCGGCGCCGGCCTCGATCCCGGCCAGCAGCTCGGCCTCGTCCTCCGGGTCCCACTCGACGTCGGCCGAGCGCAGCGAGGTCACCGAGGCCTTGATGCCCGCCAGCGGGGTGCGCAGGTCGTGCGAGACGGCGGCCAGCAGGGCGGTGCGGATCCGGTTGCCCTCGGCCTCCCGACGGGCGGCGGCGGCTTCCCGGGCCAGCCCGCGGCGCTCCAGCACCACGGCGGCCTGCGCGGCGAACGCCCCCAGCAGCCGCCGGTCGGTGCCGGGCAGCACCCGGCCGCGCAGTACCAGGGCCAGGCTCTCGCCGACCGGGACGTCAACGTCGGCCTCCTCGGGCCGCTGCGGCGGGTGTGGCCCCGCGGTGGCGACCGGCGCCCAGCCGCCGGTCGGCTCCGGGCGCTCCAGCAGCGCGGCGCTCTCCTGGCCGAAGGTCTCCCGGACCTGTTCCATCAGTGCGGTCAGCACCCCGTCCCCGTTCGGGGCGCCGCGCAGCACGGTGCCGGCCAGCGCGCTGAGCGTCTGTGCCTCGGCCTGGGCGCGGGCCGCCTGGTGAGTGCGCCGGGCCGCCAGGTCCACCACGGAGGCGACCGAGCACCCGACGACGGTGAATATCGCCACCGCCATGATGTTCTGCGGCTCGTTGATCGAGAACGTGTGCAGCGGCGGGGTGAAGTAGAAGTTCAGCACCGAGGAGCCGACCAGCGCCGAACCGATCGACGGCAGCAGCCCGCCGACGAGTGCCGCGCACACCGTCAGCGACAGGAACAGCAGCATGTCGGTGGACAGGCCCAGCCCGCCGATGGTGGTCAGCACCAGCGCCAGCACCGGCGGCCCGACCAGTCCGATCAGCCAGCCCGCGACGGTCCTGGTCCGGCCCAGGTCGGTGATCCGCCGCACGGGTATCTTGTTCCGGCGCCCGTGCCCGGCGTGCTCGTGGGTGACCATGTGGACGTCGATGTCCCCGGCCTTCTGGGTGACCAGGGTGCCGACGCCGGGCCCGTACAGGTACTGCCAGCCGGGCCGGCGGCTGGTGCCCAGCACGATCTGGGTGGCGTTCACCCCGCGGGCGAACTCCAGCAGCCCCTCGGCGGGGTCGTCGCCCAGGACGTTGTGGAAGGAGCCGCCGAGGCTCTCCACCAGGGCGCGCTGCTCGATCAGCGTCTGCGGCGAACCGGTGCCGGCAAGCCCGTCCGAGCGGGAGATGTGGACGGCCAGCAGCTCACCGCCGGAGACGCGGGCCGCGATGCGGGCCGCCCGGCGGATCAGCGTCGCCCCCTCCGGGCCGCCGGTCAGGCCGACCACGATCCGCTCCCGGGCCTGCCAGGTGCCCACGATGCCCTGCTCGGCGCGGTACTTCTGCAGGTACTCGTCCACCCGGTCGGCGGTCCACAGCAGCGCCAGCTCGCGCAGCGCGGTCAGGTTGCCCGGGCGGAAGTAGTTGGCGAGCGCGGCGTCGATCTTCTCCGGCATGTAGACGTTGCCGTGCGCCAGCCGGCGCCGCAGCGCCTGCGGGGACATGTCCACCAGCTCGATCTGATCCGCCCGGCGGACCACCTCGTCCGGGACGGTCTCGCGCTGGCGCACCCCGGTGATGCCCTCGACGGCGTCCCCGAGCGACTCCAGGTGCTGGACGTTCACGGTGGAGATCACGTCGATCCCGGCCGCGAGCAGCTCCTCGACGTCCTGCCAGCGCTTCTCGTTGCGGCAGCCGGGCACGTTGGTGTGGGCCAGCTCGTCCACCAGCGCCACCTGCGGGCGGCGCGCCAGCACGGCGTCCAGGTCCATCTCGGAGAACCGCGCACCCCGGTGCACCACCTGCTGCCGCAGCACGACCTCCAGCCCGGCGACGAGGTCCGCGGTCCGTCGGCGGCCGTGGTCCTCCACGAACGCCACCACGACGTCCGTGCCACGCTCCTGCCGCCGGTGTGCCTCGGCGAGCATGGCGTACGTCTTGCCGACCCCGGGGGCCGCCCCGAGGTAGATGCGCAGCCTGCCTCGTCCCATGAGCACCATTCTTGATCCGGCTCCGTCCGGGAGCCACCCCCGGACACCTGTTCCCCCGCCTTCGAGACTACGGTGTGAGCGGCGGTATTCCGCTGATCGGTGCACTGATCAGGCGGTTTTAGCGGCATATTGACGGAACCCAGCCACTCGGCGGGGGTCACCCGACGCCCGCCCGCCGGATTCCGTCCGATTTCCGGCACAACGCGAAGAGCCCCCATCCGGAAACCGGATGGGGGCTCTTCTGAAGAATTGTTCGGCGGCGTCCTACTCTCCCACAGGGTCCCCCCTGCAGTACCATCGGCGCTGTGAGGCTTAGCTTCCGGGTTCGGAATGT
>NZ_JBHXEG010000145.1:0-11047 GCF_042724935.1 Kitasatospora sp. NPDC127060 | reverse complement strand
GGTCACCACAGCGGTGACCGGGGCCCGCCGCCATGCAGGCATGCTTGTACGACTTACTAAAAAGGCGTGGACAGTGTCAGTGGGGAGGCATAGAGTCGGCCTAGCGTTTCAAGTTAGATGAATAGGCGTGGAGGTCTGGGTGTGTTCGTGACGACCGGTCAAGCCGGGACGGCGCTGGGGTGCTCGATTCCGACGGTGAAGAAGCTGATGGCCACCGGTGTGGTCCCGGGCGTGCGCGATGTCGGCCGGCAGGTGTTCCCGCTGGCCGCGCTCCAGCAGTTGCAGGCCCGGCCCGCCGCCGACCTGGCCGTGCTCGGTGCGGCCGAGGTGGCGGTGCTGCGCTCGGACGCCCCGGCGAAGGTGGACGAGCCGGAGCGGGAGTGGATCGGCTTCGGCACCGGGTTGGACGAGGCGCAGCTGCTGGCCGCGCTGTCGGGCTGGTGGCGGTGCGACCCGGCCCGGGTCGCGGCCGGCGGAGTGCTGCCGGTGACGGTGGCCGGGTTCGTTGTCGCGGTGCTGACCGGCCTCACCGAGTGGGAGTCCGACGGCACCGTCGGCACCGCAGGGCGCTACCGCTTCCCGAAGGCGCGGCTGGCCGGCTACCTGACCGACCTCACCGCCCCCGCCAACGCCGCCACCCCCACCGACCCTGAGGACGCGCGCCTGGCGGGCCTGCTGCTCGGCACCCGCCTTCCGTCGGTGTCCGGCGGCCCGATCGCCTACGTCACCACCACGACCACCACCGACCAGCCCGACACGGAGGGGGAGTAAGCCTGATGGACCGTAAGTCGTACACCGCGAAGGTCGCCGAGCTGCGCCCGCTGCGCGAGGAGATCGGCAAGGCCGAGAAGACGGTCGCGGCCGCGCAGGCCGCGCTCGACAAGCTCAACCAGCAGCGTGCCCGCCGGATCACCGAACTCGCGGGGTACGAGGGCGCGAAGGCCGACGCCATCGCGAAGGCCTCGGGCCTGTCGATCGGAGACGTCGTGCGGATCGCTCCGCTGCTGGACCCGACCCCGGCCGCCGTCCGCGCCGCCAAGGTCGAGGACCAGGCCGCCGCCGCGTCCGTCCCGGCGCCCGTGGCGGAGCCCGCGCCGGTCGCTGAGCCCGCCGTCGCGGTGGCCCCGGCACTCACCCGCCCCGCCGCCGTACTCGAGCAGCCGGTCCCGGCGGCCTCGGTCGAGGTCGAGGACCAGGCCGTCGCCGAGCAGCCCACTCCAGCCGCTCCCGCCGCCGCTGCGCCGGTCGTCCCGGCCGCCTCGGTCGCTGCCGCGCCGCGTCCGGTGGTCGAGGCCGGGCCGCGCGAGCTGCCCACTCTCCCCGAGGGCCCGGCCGGTGCGCGGTTCGAGGCCGTGACGACCGGCCTGGTCTCCAAGCGCCCGAACTTTGTCCAGCAGGCCCGCAGCACGGTGTTCCTGGACGCCGCGACCGGAGACCTCGCGGTCCGCGACCGCGTGGTCCGGCTCGACCTCGGTGCCCGTACCCCGGGCGAGATCCTGGACGCCGTCCTCCAGGCCGCGCCGGGCACCGAGCGGGTCTACGTCACCGCCGGCGCCCCGTGGCACGACGGCGCCGAGCGGTACTCCACCCTCAAGGACGCGGTCGCGGCCTGGCTGAACACGCCCTCGGAGCGGTGGACGACCGCCGTCGGGTCCGGCCGGGACAAGCTCGCCGGCCACTTCGTCCACCAGCGCCAGCCTGTCGGCCGCTACGCACCGGCCGCCGCGCCGGACAGCGGGACCACCGAGATCCGGAGCATGGGGGAGTGGTTCGACCCGGACGGCGCCGACGTCGTCACCTGCCGGGACGCCTTCCGGTTGCTGTGGCAGGCGCTGCGCCGTCACTGGGACGACGCCGTGCTCATGGGTTCCCCGAGCCAGACGGGTCGGGACCTGTGGTCGCGGACCATCCCGACCACGGGCAAGTGGGCCGGGGGTTACCCGGTGCTGTCGGAGGAGCTGCGGGGCCTGCTGCACGCCACCGGTGGGCAGGGCCGCACCGAGCTGATCCTGCCGCCGCGGGTGCCGGAGCAGCTTCCGGCGCTGGTGGAGTACGACCGGACCTTCGCCTACGCGAAGCATCTGTGGAAGTCGCCGGTCGGCACCCCGCGCCGCATTACCGCGGCCGCGTTCGCGGCGATGACCGAGCAGGAGCAGACCAAGGCGCTGATGTCCTGCTCGCACTGGAATGTGAGCGTGACCGTCCCGGCCGGGTGGACCCACGTCGGCCTGCTCCCGGCCCCGGTGACCGGTGACCGGGCCTGGGTGTACCCGTCCGAGCCGGGCACCACGTTCACCACGTGGGCGGGCGGCGCGGAGGTCCACCTGGCGCTGTCCAACCACCTGATGTCGTGGAAGGTCGAGATCCTCGGCGGCCTGCTGTTCGAGGACGGCAAGCCGCTGGACGAGTGGGGCAAGCGCCTCAAGGCTGCGTGGGCGGACCTGACCAACCTCTCCAAGTTGCACGGCGACGAGCGGCAGCGCACCGCCGCCTACCTCGCCAGCCGTGCCGTTCGGTCGGTGCTGCTGTTCGGCCTCGGCGGGTTCGCCCAGCGCCCGCGTCTGGTCTCCGGCACGACCCCGGTCGGCGAGGCGCTCCCTGCCGGGGTCGAGATCCTCGGGCAGGACAGCGAGGTGGTGACGTGGCAGCGGCAGGCCGGGTTCTCCCGCGACCCGTACGCGCACCCGGAGTGGGCCGCCTACGTCTGGTCCGGGGCGCGGGCGGCGCTGCTGGACATGAAGTACCGGCAGGGCAAGGAGGTCATCGGCTACGCCGGGGCGCTGCACGCGAAGCCCGGCACGGTCGTGTACTTCGGTACGGACGGCATCGCGCTGACGGAGCGCCAGCCCTGGCCGTACCGGGGCGAGCCGGGTGACTACCTCCTCAAGGGCCACCTGACAGGTCCAGTGCCGCACCCGACCAGCCAGGAGCAGTACCTCAAGCTGCGCGGCCTGGGCCGCGCCGAACTCGCCGCGAAGGGGGATGAGCAGTGAGCCCGGCCGACCCGAACCAGCCGAACGAGGCCGCGCGCCTGACCCAGGAGCTGATCGACCAGGGCTACACCAAGCGCCAGGTCGCGAAGATGCTCGGCCGCGACGCGAGCCTGGTGTCGCAGTTCTTCACCAAGGGCAAGGGCACGGCCTTCGTGAACGCGCTACGCCAGGTCGTCCGCGCGGTGCGCGGCGGCGAGCGCGATGAGGAGGCGCTGTCCGGGATCGCGGAGGCGAACACCACCCGGCGCCGCACGAAGACGGGGCAGAAGGCGAGGGTGCGGGGCAAGGACGTCGTCGGCGAGGCGGGCGGGTCGATGGCCGGCCGGGCCGGGAAGGCGGCCATCAAGTCCGGCGCCTCGCACCTCGCGCCTGTGGTGCACGAGACCGGGCGGGCCGGCGGCCGCTTGGCGTTCACGGTCCGGATGAAGGCCAACCAGTACGTCTACTCGGTCGGGTCGGAGCAGGACTCCGGCGGCATCCGGCGCGGGTTCATCCCCCGCTCCGACGGGACCGAGGAGCGCACCTACGGCTCCGCCTCGACGGGCGGCTTCGACGCCGCCGAGTGGTCCCAGCGGGTCGCCGATCACCACGGCGACGTGACCGAGGCGATGCGGGCCTGGCTGGTGGAGACCGGCCGCGCCGTCGAGGACGCAGACATTGCGTATCTGGAGGTCAGGGGCTGGATCCCCGAGTAGGACCGATGCGGCCTCTCCCCATCCATGACCTGGCCCCGGGGAGAGGCCGTCCGTCCCTGACCCTTCCACAGCACCGACTGCCCCGCCCCGCCGTCTCAGCATCCGAAGGAGAAGCACCGCCGTGGAGACCACCACCGCCACCGAGGCCGACGTGCCGGCCGTGTTCCGGGCCGAGGCCGGGCAGCCGGTTCCGGCGCAGCCGTCCGCGGCGCTCAACCCGCTGCCGCTGCACTGGTTCCAGAAGGACGCCGTCGCCGCCGCGGTGCGCGAGGTGAAGGACGGCGGCCGGGCCACGGTGGTCGCGGCGACCGGCTCCGGCAAGACGCTGATCGCCGTCGGCTGCGCCCGGCGTCTGGCGGCGAAGGGCCGGGTGCTGGTGCTGGTGCCGACGATCGAGCTGCTGGAGCAGACCGCGGAGGCCTGGTCCCTGCGGGGCGGCCGTCGGGGGCTGGCGGTGGCGGCGTGTTCGCGGGAGGAGGCGCTGGAGAGCGCGGAGGCCGGCGGCCGGATCCAGGCCCAGGTGACCACCTCCGCCGCCCGGATCGCCGACCTGGTTGCCTCCGCGAAGGCGGGCGAGCCGGTCACTGTGTACGCCACCTACGCCTCGCTGGAGCGGATCGTCCAGGCCCATCGGCTGTGCGGCCTCCCGATGTGGGACCTCGTGGTGATCGACGAGGCCCACCGGACCGCCGGCGCGGAGGGCAAGGCGTGGGCGGCCGTCCACGACGACGCCCAAGTCCCGGCGAAGCGCCGGCTGTACTTCACCGCCACCCCGCGGATCGCCGACGACCGGCGCGCGAAGGACGGCCTGGCCGACCTCGCCGACGCCGACGGCGCCGAGAAGCTGCCCGCGCTCTGTTCCATGACGGACACCCGGATCTACGGCAAGACCTGTTTCACCTGGACGCTCGGACAGGGGATCGAGCACGGCTACCTCGCCGACTACCGCGTGCTCGTGCCGGTGGTCACGGACGAGGATCTGCGCGAACTGCTCCGCCTGCCGGCCGTCGCCGACCTGCGCTCCCAGCGCTCGAACGAGGAGCTGCTGCGCCTGGCCCTGCAGATCGCGGTGCTGCGCGCGATTGCCGACCTCGACCTGCGCCGGGTCATCACCTTCCACTCCCGGGTCAGCGGGGCGCGTGAGTTCGCGAACACCCTGCTGGAGACCTCGGAGCTGCTGAAGGACGCGGACCGCCCGGAGCGGCTGACGGCACTCGCCGTGGCCGGCACCGACAGGCTCAAAGACCGCCGAGCCGCGTTCGCCACCTTCAAGGCCTCCACCGGCGAGGACGGCGAGCAGTGCTGCATCATCTGCAACTCGCGCCTGCTGAACGAGGGCATCGACGTGGCCGCCGTGGACGCCATCTGCTTCGCCGACCCCAAGAGCTCGGTCATCGACATCGTCCAGGCCGTCGGCCGGGCGCTGCGCCAGTCCTACCGGCAGGGCAAGGTCAGCTGGGTCATCATCCCGGTCTACCTCCCCTCGCCCGAGGTGGGCGACGACACGGCGGCTGCCGACCCGTCCGAGGTCCACGACGCCGGCGAGGCCGTGAAGGCCGAGGCCGACGCCGAGATCGAGGCCTCCTCCTTCCGCACGATCTGGCGTGTCCTGCGGGCCCTGGCGGCGCACGACGCCCGGGTGGTCGGCCGGATCACCGAGCTGCGCAGCAAGCGCGCCCAGCACACCGCACACACCACCGCGGCCAAGCCGGCCGAGGGCGAGGCCGCCGAGGCCGGGGCGAGCGAGCAGCCGGCGCCAGTGGAATCGCCGATTGAGTGGCTGAAGATCAACGCCCGGCACCACGCGGCGCAGATTCTGCAGACAGTGAAGCTGCGGGCGTTCAACCCGCGCGCGGTCGAGTGGCAGCGGATGCACGCCGTCGCGGCGGTCTTCCACCTCCAGCACGGCCACCTCGACCCCGCCGACCGCGAGAAGCACACGGAGCTGATCTCCTGGCTCACCCGCCAGCGCCACCTGGGCGGCCAGGGCCTGCTCGACGCCGCCCGGGTCAGCGAGCTGGACGCGCTCGGCATGATCTGGTCGAAGAACGCCAACGCCTGGGAACGCGGCTACGCCTATGCCGCCGCGTTCCACCACCAGCAGGGCCACCTCGCGATCCCGGCGACCGCGAAGCTCGACGACTACGCGGTGGGCGCCTGGATGCGCCGCCAGCGCAAGGCCGACAACCTCACCACCGACCAGGTGGCCAAGCTCGACGCCCTCGACGAGCTGTGGCGCCTGGAGCCGGACTGGAACCGCTCCTACCGCCGCCTGCTCGCCTACCTCGCCGCTGGCGGCACGCTCGACGGCCCCGCGAACCGCACCGGCCTTGGCGACGACCCGGCCTTCCGGCCCGGCACGTGGCTGCGCAAGCAGGACAAGGCCCGCACTGAGGGCAAGCTGACCGACCACCAGACCGCGCTCATGGACGCGCTCACCCGGCACGCCGAGACTGTCACAGGCTGACCCGCCCCGCGCCCGCCGTCTGCACCTGCGCCGTCCAGGCCGGGACGGCCGCCCGTACCTCGCTCCTGCGCAGGTGCACGAGCCAGCCTCGGACAGCCACATAGATCCCATCAGACGGCATCATGACGTCACCAGGTAAGAGCCGCGTTCGCGGCCAGGTGGGGCGTGGCGATCACTAGAGCCGCTCGACACGCCGGTTTGGCCGTGGCCCGTGTCGTAGCCACGGGTGCGCAGTTTCGACGATCCCGTCGACGCCACACCGCAGAGGACCTTTTTCACCAGAGACCTCTCGCCCGACCCGGGCGTGACAGACAAAGCGTCCGGTTTCCGTTCATCTGCCCAGTGCGATGAGGCGCACCGGTTCGTTGAGCCGCTCAAGGGCTTGGTCGAAGCCGTCGAAGCCGTCGGGATTATCCGTGGTGAAGTCGGTCTCGTCCGAGAAGAGGGCCGTGAAGGCCTGCCAGACTGCGGCATAACGGGTGCAGATCGGATCGACGGTGATGCTGGAGAGAGCCGCCAACCCGGAGGAGTCGCAGGCGTCGACTTCCTGGCGCAGCTGGATGCTGCGGCTGATCGGCGACAATCGTGCCCCTTCCTTCACCTGGCCATGAAGTTCCTGAAGTTCGGTGTCGAGGAGGCGCGGAAGGCGCCACAACTGGTCGCGGGTCTTAACCGGTTCCGTCCACGCCTTATCCGATTGGTTCATGCGGGAGGTGACGAGTTCGTCGAACTCGGAGACGGCTGCTGATAGTTCTATGCGCGACTGGAGTGCGGCGTCAGCGGCGTTCTGGACTGCCTCGACGAGCTTCCTGCGGTTGAACCAGGTTCGTGCCTCAGCCGCAGAGACGGTGTCGACGCGGTTCCACACCTGCTGCTCCTTGGCGAACCACTCGTGGACGGTGTGCAGGTTGGCAGGGGCCTGCGCGCTTCGGCGATGCCAGACCCGCTCCATCACCCCGCCGATCTCTTTGAGGAGTTCCCGGTCGTAGGCCGTCATCTCGACATCGGTCGGTGTGGTGGCCTTGGCCTCCCGGCCCTCCCGCCCTTCCGGTGCGGCTTTTTCCTCGTAGCTGGGGAGGTCGGGCAGCGGGTGCGGGAATACTTCCCGTCCGAAGCGGGTGAAGCTGTTTGTCTGCCGTAGTTCGGTTAGGTCCGGGTCGTCGAACAGAAGCCACGTCCGCCGAACCCTTGTGTAGCCACTCTCGGCTCTCCGTGTGGCCTCCTTCAGCTCGTGGCAGGCCAGGTCGGCGAGCGTCTGACGGTCCTCCGGCTTGCAGGTTCTCATCGCCACCGCGTAAGCGCAGGCCGCGTTGTAGTAGCCCTGCCATTCCCTGAACCCGTAGCGCTTCGCCCTGCGCACGGCCCTCTTCAGGTCACCCACATCGCGCGCCTCCACCACCCACTTCTCCGCTCGCCTGGCGGCTTCGTCGACGCCGTTGCGCCAGCGCAGTACTGCCTGGGTGGGCAGAATCTGGACCCCACGGGGGACGGGGGCCTTTCGCCATGCCTGGGCCAGTCGCAGTGGTGCCCACACGTCCCGGTTGATCCGCAGCGCGGATCGAGTGAGGGAGGTCTCGTCGTGGCGGAAGCGCCGGAAGAGCCGTCCGATCGGGTAGTCCTCGGTCAGTCGGCACATCTCCAGGGCGGATGCCCGTTGGAAGATCAGCGCGACCATTGCGCGCTGACTCTCGTCGGTGGACTTGACCGTGAGCTTCTCCTCCAGCCATTTCTTTAGCTCGTCATCCGTCGACTTGTCGGGGCACAGGTCGCGCACTGCACGCCAGTACCGCTCGACTAGAGCTGGTCTGAGAGTCTTCCGGATCCGCTCACGGGCCACTGTCCGTGCCTGCGAGGGGGCCTCGGTCTTGCACCACTGGGTGGCCGTCAGTTCCGACGTGCCGAGGACGACGGCGAGCCGGTAGCGAGCTTGCAGCGCTCCGGGCTGCCCCCACAGGAACCGCTGGTAGTAGATCCGGCGCCAGCTCCAGGGCCCTGCCCACAGCCGCTTGATGTCCTTGACGCTGCCCTGCCGGCCGATCGCAAGTGCTCCGTGATAGGTCTCCAGCGCGTCGAGGTACAGGCCCAGCTTCTCCTGGGTGGCACCGATCTGGTTGCGCAGGTGCATATTGCCCGGATCGCTGCGGACGGCCCGGTAGTAGCTTTCCAGCGCGCCGTCGAAGTTGCGTTCCTGGCTGTGTTCCCGCGCCTGCTGGTAGTCGGCGAACAGGGCGGGTGGAAGATTGCGGCCGCGCCAGTCGCGCCACGGCGCTTTCCGGCCGGCGCGGGTCACCGGCAGGAGCGCTGCCACCACCCAGTAGCCGGCCTTGCGTGTCGCCTGATCCCAGCTCGGTTCCCAGAAGGTCTCGGCCCGGCTGCCCCGCATTGCGTACGAGGTGAGGGTTACTGTGAGCCCGAAGCGGGGGCTCTCGTCGCGGATTGTAAGAACACCGCTGACCCGGTAGGCGATTCGGGGCCGCAAGCGGCTGGTCAGACTCAGCAGGCTCGTTGGCAGGTTCTTGGGGTCGAGGCTGACGTCACCGAGGAGGTCCAGGAAGTTGTCGGCTGGGGTCTCGGCTGGAAGATTGGTCGGTGCGTACAGCTCGGTCTCCGACAGTTGCTTGCGGAACTGAGCAGTCAGGCCGTCCACTGGAGGCTTGGACTGTTCGTCCGGCATAGCAGCAACCAAGGTCTGGACGTCAACCGGGCCCGGCTTGTACGCACTGTGAGCGATCATCGCCCGGCGCCATGCCCACAGGAGCAGCAGCAGCACGACCAGCCAACCGCATCGGATCCCCCACACCTCGGGGCTGTTCCCGCCGGCCACCAGCCACCCGAGCCCTCCGGCTAACTGCGCGAGGAAGCGTGACAACCCCTGGACCCAGCCCGGCGAGCCCTTCGAGACCGCCCAAGCGTGATGGCTGCTCCCGATCCACCACAGCGACGCGAACAAGGCTGCTGCCAGCACGAGGGTCGAGACATCCCAGGGTGCTCGGTGCGGGTAGGGAAGTGACGAGCGATCCGCTCTGCTGAGCCATCCGCGACGGGGAAACATAGCTGGTCTCCCTCCGACAGGAGTCCCGGATAACTCCAGCTTTGCACCCTTGCTCAGGGGAGCAACTCGGTCACCACCTCAGCCACGCGGGCCGTACCGTTTGGGCAGGTCACGCTGCTGCACGCCCGCCTTGGGTATCTCCCCGACTCGGCGGGCGGGATCGGATCGGTCACCGACTGGGCGACTGAGGTCGAGTTCCTGCTGCCCGGCGGGCGGCGCAAGGTGCGCCCGGACGGTGTGTGGCAGGCCCCGGAGATCGGGGTGCCGGTGCGCGCCCGGTAGAGGATCCCGTTGATCACCCGTCGATGGCCGGCCCACCGGCCCGCCCTGCCGCTCGTCTCCGGCAGGTGCGGCTTCAGCCGCTCGCACTCGTCCCTGCTCAGGTCTCCCGCCCTATGACCAGTACAACGAGCTGCGACGGTCACAAGGTCCGCCGTACCGAACCTAGCCCGTTGGGGGTTTCGGGATCCTCGGGTCGAAGGGCGCGGTGCCGAGGGGCGGGGCCGCCGGAGGGTTCGGGGCGCTCCGAGGGCCCGGAAGGTGTCCTCCGGTGCGCGGAGCGGCTCAGGAGCAGCTTGCGGACCGTCTCGCCGACACCGGCGGCCAGGGCCGCCGCACCCACGATGATTATCGGGATCACCAGGACGTTCCGGTGCTCGCGTGCATCGGGGCACTCCACTGGCTCCGGCGTGCTGGTGATGGTCATGCCGTTCAGGGGTTCCGCAGGCCGTTGGCCACCCGGAGGAGCTCGGAGGGCGAGAGCGCCGCGTGGGGTGAGTCGATGCTCACCACGGTGAAGGTGCTGACGCCGTCGGACCAGGTGAGGGCGCGTTCGGAATCCGTGTCGCACACGAGGGATGCGCTGTGGCCGTTGACGGACATCGGTGGACCGGCCTGGGTGCCCGGTGCCGGGTCGTTGGTGCCGGCTGCGGGGAGGTTTTGGGTGATGCTCAGCGCGGGTTTGCCGACGGTCGCGTAGTAGCGAGTCCAGGAGGGCACGGTGTCGCTGCGGTTGTACGGGTTGGGAGTCCAGGGTCCGGCCACGGAGCCGAAGACCTGTGGGACGTCCGATATCGCGGTGAA
Source organism: Kitasatospora sp. NPDC127060 (assembly GCF_042724935.1). NCBI lineage: Bacteria > Bacillati > Actinomycetota > Actinomycetes > Kitasatosporales > Streptomycetaceae > Kitasatospora > Kitasatospora sp. NPDC127060. The sequence continues at coordinate 757 of NZ_JBHXEG010000145.1, read as the reverse complement.
GCCCGGGGGGAGGTAGCCGACGTCGGCGAGCCGGGCGGCGGGGAACGGGACGAAGGGCTTTCCCGTGTTGGCCTCCGACAGCTGTCTGGTCCCCAGAGGGGCGTGGAGTGTGAGACTGACCAGACGGCCGGCTGAGGGGCACTCGTGGGTCTGGTCCACGTTGCGCCCGGTCTTCAGATCTGCGGCGACCGTCTGCGGCGTCTCGCGCGCAAACAGCCGCGGTTCGGCCTCCTGGCACGGTGCCCACATGACCGGTGTTGTGAGGGTGCGGCCGTCGGCGCTGAGGAGCACCTGGCTGAACAGCCCCGCGTCAGCTCCGGGCTCGCGGTCCGCGTAGCGCACCACTGCGGACAGAGCAGCCAGGACGACGACGGCGCCCACGACGAGGAGGGCCTTGCGGCGCCCCGGTGATGGCATTCGACCACTCCACGTTCGACGGCACGGCCTGTCCTGTTCGACCCGATGCCACCACAGTTCCAGCGCTTTCGCGGTGGCCCGCCCTCCGGCGAGCGACCGTGACACTGTTGGGCATTGGGCGCGTCGGAGGATAGTACACACGTCCCCGTGGAGCGCCCGGCGCAGGTGTGCCGGGGCGAGGGGAAGGCGTTCGGTGCCGCGGTCGACCGTCCCCCGTGGACGTTGCGCCCGATGGTGTGCACGCCCGCAATGCCGTTGCTTTAGCTGTCAGTCACGGCGAAGGCCGGCACGGATCGACGTGCCGACAGGTGATGTTCAGCTGCCTGGGCCGCAGATGGCA
>NZ_JBHXEG010000144.1:0-11076 GCF_042724935.1 Kitasatospora sp. NPDC127060 | reverse complement strand
CCGGTGCACCGGAGGGGCCCTCTCGCACGTCCTGGGCGTTCACGGCCGCCGGCCGGTCCGGAACGGCGCGCAAGCCGTCCGGGCCTCGCCCGCCCGGGGGAACGCCGAAGACCGGTCCGGCGCCCAGGGGCGTCAGGACCGGTCCGGCGAAGCTGCGGTTACGAGCGGCGGGAGGCCTGCGACGGCCCGGTGCCCGGCCCGGTGTCGTCCTCGTCGTCGAGGTCGGCGTAGCGGGCGGCGTACTCCGCGTACGGGTCGTCGTCCTCTTCCTCCTCGATCGGCTCGGGGTCGATCGAAGCGGTGGACGGCGATACGCCCAGCTCGTTGGACAGACGGTTAGCGTCGAACCCGCCGCTGTTGTACTTCAGCTCGCGGGCGACCTTCGTCTGCTTGGCCTTGGCCCGGCCGCGCCCCATGGGTCGACCCCCTCAACGATGGGGCTCACGGCCCCGAGTCTGACACGTGTTCATGATCAGGTCCGGCCTGCCCGAATGGGAGGACCGTCCCTTGGAGCATTAACGGTACCTGTTTCCGCCGCTGGACGGTACGTCGTCAGTGTGACGTGGCGCGCACCGAGTGCACCCGCGACCAGGTCTTCCCAGGTCAGGGGAGGTTTTGCGGCGTTTTGCACGCTGTCCGGAGGTGTTCGTGGTCCGTCGTTCCAGGACTGATTATCCCCCCAAGGGGGACCTCGGATCACCCGTTCGGGCGGAGAAGTGAGAATCCGGTTCCACATCGTGATGCGCGGGGGGCCGGAGGTGACGGCCCCCCGCGCACCGGGGTCAGCGGAGCGACCGCGATCAGCCGCGGCGGCTGCCCGGCAGCAGCACCGTGCGCAGAGCGCTGATCTCGCGCATCCGCTTCTCGGCCAGGCGGTCGGCGGCGACCGCCGGCGGGATGCCGTCGGAGGCGGCCCGGGTGAAGATCTCCAGGGTGGTGTCGAAGATCTTGGTGGCCTTGTTCTTGGCCCGCTCGAAGTTGAAGCCGTCGATCTCGTCGGCGACCTGGATCACGCCGCCGGAGTTCACCAGGTAGTCGGGGGCGTAGAGGATGCCGCGGTCGGCCAGGTCCTTCTCCACGCCCGGGTGGGCCAGCTGGTTGTTGGCCGCGCCGCAGACGATCGAGGTGCCGGACTCGCCGAGCGCCGCGACCACGGGGTCGGTCAGCGCGCCGCCGAGGGCGCAGGGGGCGTAGACGTCCAGCTTGGCCTGGAGCAGGGCGGTGGTGTCGGCGACCACCTCCACCTCCGGGTGGGCGGCGCGCACCCGGTTGACGGCGGCCTCGAAGGGGTCGGTGACGACGACGGTGGCGCCGTCCGCGACCAGGTGGCCGACCAGGTAGTGGCCGACCTTGCCGACGCCCGCGACGCCGACCCGCTTGCCGCGCAGGGTGGGCTGGCCCCAGCGGGCCTGGGCGCTGGCGCGCATGCCCTGGAAGACGCCGAAGGCGGTGAGGATGGACGAGTCGCCGGCGCCGCCGTTTTCGGGCGAGCGGCCGGTCACGAACTCGGTCTCGCGCGCGATGACGTCCATGTCCTGGACGTAGGTGCCCACGTCGCAGGCGGTGATGTAGCGGCCGCGCAGCGACTCCACGAAGCGGCCGTAGGCCCGGAGCATCGCCTCGTTCTTGTCCTTGTTCGGGTCGCCGATGATGACGGCCTTGCCGCCGCCGAGGTCGAGCCCGGCCAGCGCGTTCTTGTAGGACATGCCGCGGGACAGGTTCAGCGCGTCCTCCAGGGCCGCCTCCTCGGAGGCGTACGGGAAGAAGCGGGTGCCGCCGAGGGCGGGGCCGAGCGCGGTGGAGTGGATGGCGATGATCGCCTTGAGCCCGGAGCTGCGGTCGTGGCAGAGGACGACCTGCTCGTGGCCGTCGCCGGGGGCGCCGTCCTGCTCGGTGCGGAAGATCCTGCTGAGCACGCCGGGTGCGGGGTGCGTGGCGGGGGTCTGTACGTCGGTCACTGTGGTGACTCCAGTATCGCGGGCCCGCTGCTGTGGTGCGGGCGTCTGGGGCGAAGCGTAGTCGCGCCGGAGCCGCCGATCAGCCGTCTTGTCCGAGCTTGTGCCGGTTGTCCGAAGGATGAGACGGGAAGGGCCCCGCGGTGCGGGCGCGAACGGTTCGGGGCCGCGCCCTCCCGGGCCCGCGCGGCTCGTGCGACCATGCAGGACGTGACCGTCGTACGCACTTCCGTACTGCCGCCCTATGCCGCCCACCTGCGGGTCTACGAGCCGCTGGCGGCTTATCCGGAGCCCGAGCGGGCGCGCTGGCAGGCCTACGCGGCCGCGCACGGGCCGGACGCGGTGGTGGCGGAGCAGTCGGTCGCGGAGGCGGCGCTGGAGGAGCAGCGGGAGGCCCTGGCGGAGCTGGCCGCCCGCACGCCCCGGGCGCTGCCGGAGCAGGAGAGCGGGCGGGCGTACCTGCGGACCGTCGACGGCGTACTGTACGTGTGCCCGTGGGCGACCAGGCTGCGCAGTTGGCAGGCGCTGGAGGAGCTGCGGGCGGGGGCTCCGGTGGCGCTGCTGGACACCGCGCTGCCGCCGGTGACCCGGGCGGCCGCCGAGGCGGACCGGGAGCGCTGGCGGGCCGGGCACCCGGACGCCCGGCCGTGGATCCTCACCAGCCGGTGGGAGGTGCCGGTGCGCTGGTTCCTGCCGTTCGGGGACGAGGACCGGTGCTTCGTTCCGGGGGGAGCGGGCACCGGAGGGGGAGGACGGGAAGAGGAGGGGGAGCGGGGGAGGCCGGCGGCGCTGTTCTACCTGGTGCCGATGGCCCAGGCCCGGCGCCGGGTGGCGCGGGCCTACCGGGCGCTGCGCGAGGCGGCGCCGGACGGGGAGCTGGTGCGCGGGGCGGAGCAGGTCGGGCGCTGGCTGGAGGAGTTCCACCCGCGTTCGCTGGTGGAGTTGGACTACGGGGGTCTGGTGCATCTGCTGGGGCCGGAACGGCTGTTGGCGGACCGTTCGGCGGGGGAGCTGGAGGAGGGGCTGCGCGCCCTGCGGGCCGGGGACACCGACGGCGCGCTCCGCGCGTACGGGGAACTGACGGGGCGGTGGCGGCGGGTGCTGGCGTTGCGGCACGCGAACTGACGTCCGACCGCCCGTGTATGACTGTCAGAGGTCTTTGGTCCGCGGCGGCGCCGACCAAGGTCCCGGTTCGGGTCAATAGCTGTCGAACGTGACACTACTCACCGTTGACGCGAACTTACCCCTATGTGCAAAAATGGGACAACCAGCCCAACTTCACGTGAGCATGCCCACTTTTGGGTGGTTCTGGAGTTGATGCGTGCTTTGCGGGGAAACGGAGGGTCTGGTCCCCTCGTAACCGGACGTCACTGTCGAGTGACTGTCCGTTATGGGGTGGTCCATCGCCATCCGTCGGCCTTGAACCCGTGAGGGGTCAATTTTGGCGGTTTGGTCGATAGGGCTGGACGGATGGTGTAGTTGTAGACACCAGGACAAGCCGTTCGTCCTATAACCGACTCGGCCCGTCTATGCCATTTCGGGCATCGCGGGCCAAGGTGCAGAATTTGAAGGATAGAACCGCCCTGGTTCGGTTCTCCCGAGGAGGCCGCTCATGACCGCTCGTACCCCTGATGCTGAACCGCTGCTGACGCCGGCGGAAGTTGCCACCATGTTCCGCGTTGACCCGAAGACGGTCACCCGCTGGGCCAAGGCGGGCAAGCTGACGTCGATCCGCACGCTCGGTGGTCACCGTCGTTACCGTGAGGCGGAGGTGCGCGCACTGCTGGCCGGGATTCCCGCTCAGCGCACTGAGGCCTGATAGGCCAAAGGCTCTTTCGAAGGGGCTGCTAACCGGACTCCGCCGGGTCCGGTCGGCAGCCCCTTTGTCATGCCTGCCGGCGCTCGGAATGTTTAACTCCGGATAACGATTTGGTGCTCGTGGGGTGGGGGGGATTTACAGTGAATAGAAGTACAATTTTACATATTAAATTAGTGCCGTACGGAACGGGGCGTTTCGGGGGTGATTTCCGAGGGGTTCGGGTGACGACGGTCACACGGGCCGTCACTTGTGGTCCGGGCCCGGTTCGGGGTAACGGACGGACGGTCAAAAGCAAGAGGCCCGGAACCTGACGGTTCCGGGCCTCTCGCACTGCGGCGATCCCGACGGGACTTGAACCCGCGACCTCCACCTTGACAGGGTGGCGAGCTAACCAACTGCTCCACGGGACCAGAGTTTTCTGATCTCGTTCACTCGCTTGCCGCGCTGCGAACAAGACAGACTGTAGCCCATGGTGGGCCCCCAGGTCGAACTGGCTCCTGAAGGCCCACCGCGCACCCGCAGCTCAGGGCGCCGCCGGGGTCACAGGGACGCCCGGGCGGCCTCCATCGCCTTCATGATCCGCTTCTCCGAGACCGGGCTCGGCGTGCCCAGCCCCTGGGCGAAGAAGCTGACCCGCAGCTCCTCGATCATCCAGCGGATCGCCCGCACCTCCGCCGAGGGCTGCCGCCCGGCCGGCACCGCCGCCAGCAGCTCCCCGTACGCCTGCTGCACCTGCTGGACCTTCAGCAGCTGCTGGGCGTCCCGCTGGGGGTGGTTGGGCAGCGCCTCCAGCCGGCGGTCCACTGCCAGCAGGTAGCGCTTGAGGTCGGGCAGCCGCTGCCAGCCGGTGGCGGTCACGAAGCCCGGGTGCACCAGCGAGGCCAGGTGCAGCCGGACGTCGTTCACGGCGTTCAGCAGCACCGGGCTGCTCACCGCCTTCAGCCGGGTCGACGCCTTGTGGAAGGCGATCAGCGCGGTGGCCGTCTTCAGCGTGGTGTCCGCGGAGAGGTCGTAGAGGTCCGCCCGCACCTTGTCGTGCAGCTTGCCGAAGGCCGCCTCGTCCCAGGCCGGGCCGCCGGCCAGGGTCATCAGCCGGTCCGTCGCGGCGGCGACCACGTCCTCGAACAGGGCGGCGATCGAGCCGTGCGGGCTGTGCGAGAGCGCCAGCTTCGCCTGGTTGCCCAGCCGGCCCTGGATCGACTTGGCCGGGGAGGTGGTGGTCAGCATCAGCAGCCGGCGCGTCCCCTCCCACATCGCCCGCACCTGGGCCTCCGGGGTGTCGAACAGCTTCACGCCCACCGAGGCGCCCTCGTCCACCAGGGCCGGGTAGGCGCGCAGCGAGTGGCCGCGGGAGCGCTGCTCGAAGGTGCGCTGGAGCACCGGCAGCCCGGCCGGCCAGGCGGTCAGCCCGCCCTGCTCGATGCCCTGGCCGGAGGCCGCCGAGGAGAGCGTCTCCTTCAGCTTGGGCTTGAGCTTCAGCCGCAGCTCCTCCAGGTCCTTGGACTCGGCCAGCCGGCGCTTGCCGTCCACCACCCGGAAGGTCACCTTGAGGTGCTCCGGCACCCGCTCGTCGTCCCAGGCCTCCGGGGGCACGGTGACGGCCGTCAGGCGCTTCAGGGCGTGCTCCAGGGCCGGCAGCAGTGGCTCCCGGCGGTCCTTCACCGCCCGCAGCGCCGCCTTGGCGAAGTCCGGGGCCGGCACGAAGTTGCGCCGGATCGCCTTGGGCAGCGACTTGATGTACGCGGTGACGAGCTCCTCCCGGAGCCCCGGGATCTGCCAGTCGAAGCCCTCCGCGGTGACCTGGTTGAGCACCGGCAGCGGGATGTGGACGGTCACGCCGTCCGCGTCGCTGCCCGGCTCGAACTGGTAGGTCAGCTTGAAGCGGAGCTTGCCCTGTTGCCAGTGGTCCGGGTAGTCGGCCTCGGTGACGCCGTCCGCGGCGTCGTTGATCAGCATCGACTTCTCGAAGTTCAGCAGGTCCGGCTGCTCGTGCCGGGCCTTCTTCCACCAGGAGTCGAAGTGCCGGGTGGAGACGATCTCCTCCGGCAGCCGGGCGTCGTAGAAGTCGAACAGGGTCTGGTCGTCCACCAGGATGTCCCGGCGGCGGGCCCGGTTCTCCAGCTCCTCGACCTCGCCGAGCAGCCTGCGGTTCTCGGCGAAGAACCTGTGGTGGGTCTCCCAGTCGCCCTCGACCAGCGCGTTGCGGATGAACAGCTCGCGGCAGAGCTCGGCGTCGATCTTCCCGTAGTTGACCTTGCGCTGGGCGACGATCGGCATCCCGTAGAGGGTCACCTTCTCGTACGCCAGCACCGCGCCGGCCTTCTTCTCCCAGTGCGGCTCGCTGTAGCTGCGCTTGATCAGGTGCCCGGCCAGCGGCTCGACCCACTCGGGCTCGATCTTCGCGTTGATCCGCGCCCACAGCCGGGAGGTCTCCACCAGCTCGGCCGACATCACCCAGCGCGGCGGCTTCTTGAACAGGCCGGAGCCCGGGAACACCGCGAAGCGGGCTCCGCGGGCACCGCCGTACTCGCGCTTCTCCACGTCGAACAGGCCGATGTGGGAGAGCAGTCCGGCCAGCAGCGACTGGTGGATCCGGTCCGCGTCCGGTTCTGCGTCCGGATGCGGCTCTTCGATCGTGACGCCCAACTGCTTGGCCACGGTGCGCAGCTGGGTGTAGACGTCCTGCCACTCCCGTATCCGCAGGTAGTTGAGGAACTCGGACTTGCACATCCGGCGGAAGGCCGAGGAGGACAGCTCCTTCTGCTGCTCCCGGACGTAGCGCCACATCGCCAGGTAGGAGAGGAAGTCGGAGGTCTCCGAGGTGAACCGGCGGTGCCGTTCGTCGGCGGCCTGGCGCTTCTCGGCGGGGCGCTCGCGCGGGTCCTGGATGGACAGCGCGGCGGCGATCACCATGACGTCGCGCACACAGCCGTTCTTGTCCGCCTCCAGCACCATCCGGGCCATCCGCGGGTCCACCGGGAGCTGGGCGAGCTTGCGGCCGAGCCCGGTCAGCCGCTTGCGCGGGTCCTTCTCCTCAGGGTCGAGCGCGCCCAGCTCGTGCAGCAGGTGCACGCCGTCCTTGATGTTGCGGGAGTCCGGCGGGTCCAGGAACGGGAAGGCGGCGATGTCGCCCAGGCCGGCCGCGGTCATCTGGAGGATCACCGAGGCCAGGTTGGTGCGCAGGATCTCGGCGTCGGTGAACTCCGGGCGGGAGAGGAAGTCCTCCTCCGAGTACAACCGGATGCAGATGCCGTCCGAGGTGCGGCCGCAGCGGCCCTTGCGCTGGTTGGCGCTGGCCTGGCTGATCGCCTCGATCGGCAGCCGCTGCACCTTGGTGCGGTGGCTGTAGCGGGAGATCCGGGCGGTGCCCGGGTCGATCACGTACTTGATGCCGGGGACGGTCAGCGAGGTCTCGGCCACGTTGGTGGCCAGCACGATCCGGCGGCTGTTGGAGCGCTGGAACACCCGGTGCTGCTCGGCCGAGCTGAGCCGGGCGTACAGCGGCAGGATCTCGGTGCTCCGGAGCTTCAGCTTGGTGAGGGCGTCGGCGGTGTCGCGGATCTCGCGCTCGCCGGAGAGGAAGACCAGGATGTCGCCCGGGCCCTCGTCCTGCAGCTCCTGGGCGGCCTCGCAGATCGCCTGGATCTGGTCGCGGTCGCGGTCGTTCTCGTCCTGCTCGTCGTCGCCCTCGTCGACGACCGGGCGGTAGCGGACCTCCACCGGGTACGTGCGGCCGGAGACCTCGATGACCGGGGCGTCGCCGAAGTGCCGGGCGAAGCGCTCCGGATCGATGGTCGCGGAGGTGATCACGACCTTGAGGTCGGGGCGGCGGGGGAGCAGCTGCTTGAGGTAGCCGAGCAGGAAGTCGATGTTGAGGCTGCGCTCGTGCGCCTCGTCGATGATCAGGGTGTCGTACTGGCGCAGGTCCCGGTCGGTCTGGATCTCCGCCAGCAGGATGCCGTCCGTCATCAGCTTGACCAGGGTGTCCTGGCCGACCTGGTCGGTGAACCGGACCTTCCAGCCGACCGCCTCGCCGAGCGGGGTGTCCAGCTCCTCCGCGACCCGCTCCGCCACCGTACGGGCGGCGATCCGGCGCGGCTGGGTGTGGCCGACCAGACCGCGGACGCCGCGGCCCAGCTCCAGGCAGATCTTCGGGATCTGGGTGGTCTTGCCGGAACCGGTCTCACCGGCGACGATCACCACCTGGTGGTCCCGGATCGCCGCCAGGATGTCGTCCTTCTTCTGGCTGACCGGCAGCTCGGCGGGATACGTGATCTTCGGTACAGCGCCCCGGCGCTGCGCGACCAGCAGCTCGGCACGGTCGATGTCGGCGGCGATCTCGGCGGCGACCTTCTGCCGGGCCTCCGGCTTGCGGACCCTGCGGGCCCCCTCCAGCCGGCGCCCGATCCGCACCTCGTCGCGCAGGGTCAGCTCGGGAAGGCGGGCGGCCAGCTCACCGATTCCGGGACCCTCGGCGGGAACGGAGGCGGACTGGACTGCGGGAGAACTCACTGCGGGCATCCCTCTAGGTTCGCAAGGAGGCACGGTGGAGCGCACCTCGGTTTTCGAGCCCCTCCAGTGTCACAGCCGCCGGCGGCCGATCGCGAATGCCGGATCACGGACGCCGGGCAACGATCGGCGGGGGTTACGGACTCTGGAGGGCGAGGAGGTGCTCATGGGAGCCCAGAAGGCCGCCCGGGACGAAGAGTTCCGGGAGTTCACCGGCAGCGCGTGGTCACGGCTGCTGCGCACGGCGTACCTGCTCGCGGGGGACCGGCACGGCGCCGAGGACCTGGTCCAGCAGGCGCTGGAACGGGCCTACGTCCACTGGAACAAGGTCCGGGCGGCGGACGACCCGAACGCCTACGTACGCCGCATCCTGATCAACGAGCACGCCCGGCGGTTCCGGCGCAGACCCGCCGAGTACCTGGTCGAAGTCCTGCCCGACCGGCCCGCCCCGACCGGCCCCGACCCGGACGACCGGGCCGTGCTGCTCGCCGCGCTCGCCGCCCTGCCGCCGCGCCAGCGCGAGGCCGTCGTCCTGCGGTACTGGGAGGACCTCAGCGAGTCCCAGACCGCGGCGGCGATGGACTGCTCGGTCGGCACGGTGAAGAGCCAGGCCGCCAGGGGACTGGCCAAGCTGCGCGAAGCCTCCTCACTCCACGGACTGACCAGCATCGGAGGCAACAGATGAACACGGAGTCCATGCACGAGGACGAGGACGTGCGGGCCGCCGAGGCCGCCGTCTCGTGGGAGCTGGGCGATCTGGCCGAGAGCGTCGAGACCGGACCGGTGCCGTACGAGCGGCTGGTCGCCGGCGGACGGCGACGGCTGCGGCGCCGACGGCTGCTGACCGCGGTCGCGGTCGCGACGATGGTCGTGGTGGTCGGCGGGGCGGGGGCCGCCTTCGAGGGGCACGGGCGCGGGGCGGGCGGTGCGGTGGTCGCCGCGGCCGCTTCGCCGTCCACGGCCGCTCCGGCGGCCTCGCCCGGGTCCTCGGCGTCGGTTCCGGGAGCGCCGTCCACCGGTGCCACCGCGACGGCGACGCCGTCTACGAGCCCTTCGGACGGCCCGAGCGGGGCCCCACGGGACCCGTTCACCCCGATGCGGGCCAGGATCGCCGGGGGCACCACCGTGAGCGGCCACACCTGGGAGGCCTGGGTCGCCGAGTGGCCGAGCCCGGCCACCGAGCAGGACGCCCTCAAGCAGGACAAGCTGATGCAGGTCGAGCGCCTCGCGGCCGGCTCCGACCTGAAGTCGCTGATCCCCCGGGACAGCAAGGGCAACTGGGTCCCGCACTGCGACATCGCGAACCTCTACTACACCGTGGACGGCAAGCGGCAGCCGGACGACGTCCTGTACTCCCTCGCCGAGCCGCGCGGACCGTTCACCGGCGGGATCGGCGGCCTGAGCGCCTCGCTGGGCCTCAAGGACCGGGCCAGGACCGGTCTCCCGCCGGTCGTGATCGGCGCGGAACGGCCCGAGGTCGCGAAGATCGTGATCACCTGGGACACCGGTGACACCACCGAGGTGGCGCCGATCCCGGTCGGGGACTCCGTGCTCCACTGGTACGCCGTCATGGCGAAGCCCGGGGCCGGGGTGAAGACCTACACCGCGTACGGCGCGGACGGCTCGGTGGAACGCACCACCGACCAGTGGGTCCGCACCAACTGAGCGTGCCGGGCGGGACGTGGTGGGACGTGGCGGGGCGGGTCCCCCGGTACGTGGGGTCACGGGTGGAGGGCGGCCTCGTCGGCGTCCGGGAGCCAGTCCCGGGCCGGGTCGTACTCCAGCCATCGGCAGTGGGCCGCCTCGGCGGTGAACGCCCTCAGTAGGACGTCCAGCTGGCCGTCCCGGTCGGTGTCCCGGTCGGTCCGCCAGAGCAGCGACCAGGCGTACAGCGGGGTCGGGCCGACCAGCGGCACGGTGCGGACGCCCGGACGGTCGGGCAGCGGGCCGTCGGCGGGGACGAGCGAGAAGCAGCCCGGATCGGCGGCCACCTGGTCGAGGAAGTGCTCCAGGCCCAGATTGGTCGAACCGACCCGGTCGGCGACACCGAACCGGGCGGCGAAACGGGTCAGGAAGTCCAGGCGGTCCACCGCCGCCGGGTAGCGCAGCACACTGCCGCGCAGCTCGGCCGGTGCCAGGGCGTCGCGGCCCGCCAGCGGGTGGTCGACGCTCAGCAGGGCGTCCACCGGCTCCAGCCGGACCAGGCGGTGCGTCAGGCCCGCGTCGGTGCCGTCCGGGAGGGCGTGCACCCGGCCGAAGCCCGCGTCCGACTCCCCGCGCAGCAGCGCCGCCGCGACGGACGGCAGGTCGCGCCCGGGCACCGGCTCCACGTCCAGGCCCGGGGCGGCGTCCACCGCTTGGGCGAGGGTGCGCATCGGTGCGTACAGGTGGCCCCAGACGTCGATCCGCAACGGCCGCCCGGCCCCGCGGACGGCCGCCACCGCGAGGTCCCCCTGCGACAGCACCCGGCGGGCCGGCTCCAGGAACCGCGAACCCGCACCGGTCAGGCCCACGCCCCGGGGGTCCCGCTCCAACAGCCTCGCGCCGAGGGCCGCCTCGAGTCGGGCCACGCGCTTGGACAGGCCTTGCTGGCTGATGCCCAGGCGGGAGGCGGCGCGGCCGAAGTGCAGTTCTTCGGCGGTGACCACGAAGGCTCGTACCTGTCCCAGATCCAGATCCACGGGGGGCACCTTAGCGGGGGGGCGGGGCGGGGTGGGGGGCGCTGCGCGGGGCTGTTGTTGGGGGGTGGGCTTTCGGGAGGGTGGGTGACGCCGGGGGCGGTTCCGGGGGTGG
>NZ_JBHXEG010000143.1:0-11296 GCF_042724935.1 Kitasatospora sp. NPDC127060 | reverse complement strand
GCGCTGACCAGGGCCCGGACCCCCGTTCCGACGGCGGTCCGGGCCCTGCTGCGTTCTCCCGGGTGGTCCCCGTCTCAGATACTAGGAAATCCAAGTATTCGTGCAGACACGGTCGGGCCGGGGTCGTACCGTGGAAGGGCCATACGGTGTGCCGCCCCTGTAGCCAGGGTTTGCGGCCCGTGTGCGCGTGCGCCCCCACGGGCAGGCGACCCCTGCCCCGCGCGCCCTCCCCGTCGCCCGTCGGCACCCTTCTCGGGGCGCGCCGTGCGCGACACCCCTGGTTCTCCCGTCCCTCCCACCGCGCCCAGCGCGGGCCGCTTCCAAGGAGCCCGGCATGCCCACCACCGCCGACCGCCACGCCACTTCCGCCCCCGCCGCCACCCCCGTCCGCGCCCCGCGCCGCCGCCGGGCCGCCGAGCGGAACCCCTTCGCCGCCGCCGCGCTGCAGCGCTCGCTGGACCGCCGGGACAACGGCGGCTCCACCGGCCACAGCTGAGCGCGGGCACCGTCGGCGTTCATCGGCCTACTGGGCCGATCGGGCTGGCGCGGCGTCACCCCGTAGAGTGCAACTGAGGTCCGTCCGAGGGAACTTGCTCGCCCTCATCATCGCGATCATCCTAATTTGGGGCCCCCGGAAGGGTGATCGACGTCCGCGCGGGCGGGCGTCAGCGACACGGTGTGCGGATCAGTGCCCCTTCCCGGGGGAGAGGGCCCAGTGCGTCTGCCACCCGTCCACCGACCGATCGCCCGGATCGGCCTCACCCTGGCTCTGCTGGCCGGAACCGCGGCACTCGCCGCCACCCCGGCCGCAGGCGGTCCGCCCAGCGCGGGGCTGCCCAGTGCGGGACCGCCGGGCGGGGGCCGAACGGCCTCCGTCCTGCTCGAACTCACCACCGAGGCGGCCGGCCCCGCCTGGCGGCGTGCCGCCGAGGGCGCGCGGCGGGCCCAGCGTTCGCCGGAGGCCGTCCGCCGGGAGGCCGCCCAGGCCGGCGCCGGCCAGCGGTCCCGGGCCGGGGACGCGCTCGACCGGCTCGCCGAGGCCGTCCACCACGCGGCGCCCGCCGCCCACGAGCTCTACCGCACCCGCACCCTGCTCACCGGCCTGGCCGTCAGCGCCCCCGCCGACCGGCTGCCCGCGCTGCGGGCGCTGCCCGGGGTACGGGCCGTCCACCCGATCGTCAACAAGCAGCGCGACAACGCCTACTCCGTCCCGCTGACCGGCGCCCCCCAGGTCTGGTCCGGCGACGCGGCGGTGGCCGGGAACACCGGCCAGGGCGTCCGGATCGGCATCATCGACAGCGGCATCGACTACACCCACGCCGACTTCGGCGGCCCCGGCACCGAAGAGGCCTTCCGCTCGGTCGAGCGCGGCAAGCCCGCCCCGGCCGCGCTGTTCCCCAACGCCAAGGTGATCGGCGGCAAGGACCTCGTCGGCGACGACTACAACCCCGACCCGGCAGCCCCGAACCACCAGCCGGTGCCGCACCCCAGCGACAACCCGCTGGACTGCGTGCGCAACGGGCACGGCACCCACGTCGCCGGCACCGCGGCCGGGTACGGCGTCACCGCCGACGGCCACCCGTACACCGGCCCGTACCGGCCCGGACTCGACCCGGGCTCCTTCCGGATCGGCCCCGGCGCCGCCCCCGGCGCCCAGCTGTACGCGATCCGGGTGTTCGGCTGCGACGGCTCCACCGACCGGCTCGCCCAGGCGCTCGACCTGGCCGCCGACCCGAACGGCGACGGCGACCTGGGCGACCGGCTCGACGTGGTCAACCTGTCCCTCGGCAGCCGCTTCGGCAGCCCCGACGACGCCGACGCGCTGGCCGTCGACCGGCTCGTCGAACTGGGCACCGCGGTGATCGCGGCGGCCGGCAACGAGGGCGACGTGTACGGCATCGGCGGCAGCCCCGGCACCGCCGTCCGGGCGATCACCGTCGCCGCCTCCGTGCACGGGCACGCCGACGTGGACGGCATCACCGTGCTCGCCCCCGCCGAGCTGGCCGGGGTCGTACCCGGCCACTGGAGCGAGCGCTACCAAGGCTGGACCGGCACCGAGGTCAGTGGCGGACTCGCCGTACCCGTCGACCAGGCGGACGGCTGCGGTGAGTTCAGCGCGGCCGACAAGCAGCGGCTCAAGGGGCGGATCGCGGTGCTCACCTGGCGCACCCGCGACCCCGACCGGGCCTGCAACTCCGGCCCGCGCGCCGACCACGCCGCCGACGCCGGGGCGATCGGCGCGCTCTACGCCGCCGACACCGACCACCTCGCCGAGATCTCCGGCGACGACCGGATCCCGGCCGTCCTGCTCGGCCGCGCCGACGGCGAACGGCTGCTCAAGGCCGCCGCCGCGGGTGACGTCCGGGTCCGGCTCGCCGCGCCCGGCAACCCGCTGCACGGCTCGGTCGCGCAGAACCAGCCGGACCGGGTCGACACCCTCACCGACTTCACCTCCCGGGGCATCGGCCTCCCCGGCGTGGTCAAGCCCGACCTCGCCGCCCCCGGGGAGACCATCTGGTCCGCCCTGGTCGGCAGCGGCACCGGCGGGGAGCGCGAGAACGGCACCTCGATGGCCACCCCGCACGTCGCCGGGCTGGCCGCGCTGGTCCGCGCCGCACACCCGGACTGGCCGGTCGAGCAGGTCAAGGCCGCGCTGATGAACACCAGCACGGACACCTACCTCGGCGACGACCACGGCGGCCCGGTCTACGGGCCCGAGCGCACCGGCGCCGGCCGGGCCCGGGTCGACGGGGCGGTCCGTACCCCGGTCGTCGCCTACGCGGCGGGGGAGGGCGCCCCGGCGGGCAGCGTCGGCGTCTCCTACGGGCCGGTCGAGGTCAGCGGGCCGACGGCCCTCGACCGAACGATCGAGCTGCACAACTACTCGTCCGAGCCGCAGAGTTACCGAACCGGCTACGCGGCGGCCACCGAACTGCCGGGCGCCGCCTTCGAGGTGGCGCCCGCCGTGGTGGACGTTCCGGCCGGCGGCACCGCGCGGGTGCGGGTGACGCTGTCCGTACCAGGGAAGTTGGGCCGCGCGCCCGACCCGACCATCGACACCGTGCAGGGCGGTCGGGCCCGCAGCTACCGCGGCGAGCTGTCCGGACGGGTGCTGTTCAGCCCGGTCACCGACCAGGCCCTGCCGCAGTTGAGGGTCCCGGTGTTCGCCGCCCCGCGCCCCACCGGCGACCTCGGCGCCACCGCCGCCGTCCGGACCGCCCGGGACGGGACCCTCGTCACCCTCGGCGGCAGCGCCGCCCCCGGCGAGGCGCCCGGACTGGTCAGCGCCCTCTCCCTCGGCGGCGAGGACGACCGCTGGCCGGACTGCCCGCCCGGCGGCGGCAAGGCCGTGGGCCCCGGCGCCGGAATCCGGCCCGAGGACGGCCAGGACGCGGCCGAGCAGCACCGCGACCTCTGCGTCGAACACCCCGGCGACCGGGCCGCCAACCTGCGGGCCGCGGGCGCGGCCGCCGACTCCGACCTGCTGTACGTGGGCGCCCGGCTGTGGGCCCCGGCGGCCACTCCGGTCGGGCTGTACGGGGTGCGGGTGTCGCTGGACACCGACGGGGACGGCGTCACCGACGTCATCCTCAAGGCCGACCGGCTGCGCGGCAGCGACGTCCTGGTCTCCCGCGCCCTCGACGCCCGCACCGGCGCCGAACTCGACGTCCAGCCGCTCAACGCCCACTGGGGCGACACCGACACCGAGCTGCTGGACAGCGACGTCGTGGTCCTCCCCGTCCGGCTGAGCGCCCTGCCCGGCGTCGCACCCGGCCACAGCACCGTCCACTACGGCGTCTGGACCGGCGTCGCGGCGCCCGGGCAGCCCGACCCGGCGGAGGCCTTGTCCGCCATCGGCCTGCGCGGGACCGGCCCCACCGTCCCGCTGGACGTCCTGCACCCGGCCCTGAACGTCCGGACCGGCCTCGACGGCCCGCCCGCCGTGGTCACCCCGGCCGGCCCCGGCACCGTCCTCGACGTGCACCGCACGCCGGGCGACACCTCCCGGCTGCTGCTGCTCCACCACCTCAACCCGGCCGACCGCCGGGGCCAGGTGATCGACCTGCCGTAGCCCCCGCCGTGGTCCTGGCCGCCCGGCTACGACCGGGCGGCCAGCCGGCGTTCGCGGCGGGGAGTGCGGGTGGGACGGCGGGAGAGGCGGGCGAAGACGGCGGCCAGGGCGAGCACGGCGGCCGTGCCGGTGGCGACGGTCAGCCCCTCGGTCAGGCCGGGCGGACGGAAGACACAGGCGATCCGGTCGGCGCCGCCGCCGAGCGGGACGCCGATCATGCCGAGCACCGGGGTGGGGGCGGTCCCGCTGCCGCCGTCGGTGGCGCAGGTCCAGCCCTCGGTGGCGGGGACGGACAGCAGCGCGGTGCCGGTGGAGCCCGGGGGGAGGACGGCGGTGAGGGTGTGTCCGCCGGCCCGGACCCGGGTTTCGCCGGTGGCGGTGAGCCGGGTGACCGCGGCGGCCAGGGCGTCGGACCGCAGGCAGCCGATCGGGCGGGCGGGCACCTGGCTGACGACGTCCGAGCGCAGCGTCACCCGGACCACCCCGTCGGCCGGGACGGTCCCCAGTCGGTGGACGGCCACCGCCGTGGTGGGCTGCTCGCCGTCGCTGCGGTAGTCGGTGCCCAGGCCGCTGACCGTGCCCCGGTACCAGACCCCGTGGAAGTACGCCGTCGAGCCCGGGGTGCAGGCGGCGGTGAACACCGTGCCCTCCCCGCCGCCCGGCACCGACCAGCCGCTGGTGCCGTGCAGGGTGGGCGCCGGGCCGCCCGCCGGGACGGGCAGCGGGGCGTCGTACACCTGGCTGCCGAGAAGTGACTCCTGGCGGGCCCAGACCGAGGAGGTGGCGGTGCGGGCACCCGGCGGCAGCACGGTGACCAGCGGCGGAGCCACGGCCCGGACGGCGGTGAAGCCGTACGGCGGCGGCCCCTCGTCCAGGTGGGCGCGGATCCCGAACAGGGCCTGCCCGACCGGGTCGGTGACGCTGCCGGTCTGCCGCCCGCCGGCCGTCCAGCCGGCGCCCAGGTCGTGCAGCAGCAGGGCGGCGACGGTCGGCAGGTAGCCGCTGGAGTAGCCGCCGCCCTGGCCGTTCAGCAGCAGCGGGTCGTTCGGGGTGAGGGTGTGCGGGCCCGGGTCGCTGCGGCCGTCCGGCCAGTCGGCGCCGGCCCGGACGGCGGCGTGCCCGGCCCGGACGGCGGCCGGGGACACGCTGTCGTCCGGGGCCGCGCCGAGCGCCGCGTACCCGGACCAGACGGCGTTGCCGAGCACCGCGCCGCCGATCACCCAGGTGGCCACGGCGTTCGCCCGCCGGTCGGTGTGCCGGCGGTCCAGCACCCAGAGCGCGGCCAGCAGGACGGTGCCGCCCAGGCCCAGCAGGACCCAGGTGGAGGCGGGCACCGAGCGCCGGGCGGCCACCAGGACGGCGATCACCGCGACCAGGGCGGCGCCGCCCAGCAGGGTGAACCGGTCCGGCCGGTGGGCCAGCGAAACCCAGCCGGCCATCACCAGCAGTCCACTGAGCACGAAGGACACCCGGTACGGCCCGCCGGCCGGGATCGCCAGCCCGTGCCAGACCAGCACGGTCGGCGTCCAGAGGAAGCTGAGCACCACCAGCAGCAGCGCCACGGACCAGGCCGCCCGCTCGCGGAGCCGCACCCGGCGGTTGAACGGCAGCCCGCACACCAGCAGCAGCCCGAGCACCCCGATCGCCACGTCCGGCAGCGGGCGCCCGGTGGTGGCGGGCAGCAGCTGGGCGAGGTGCCCCTCGAAGCCGGACGGGCCGAGCGGCCGCACCGGGGACTCCGGCTGGGCGCCGCGCGCGGCGCGGACGGCGACGAACAGCACGGGGGAGGCGAGCAGTAGCCCGGCGGTGGTCAGGGTGACGGCCCGGCCGGTGCAGCGGACCCGGTGCCGGAAGGTGCGCGGGGTGGCGAACAGCCTTACGGCGAACAGGAGTCCGGCGACCGCGGTGGCCAGTGCGGCGGTGTACAGGTTGCCCGCCCAGGCGAGCGCGACGCACAGCGAGCCGGCCACCCAGCGGCGCTCGTGCAGGCACCAGTCCCCGACCAGGCCGAGCAGCGGCAGCGAGACCAGGCCCCACAGCCACATCGGCGCGCCGCCGCCGACGTCCAGCACCCAGGCGCAGAGCCCGTACCCGACGGCGGTGGGCACCCGCAGCCAGCGCGGGCCGGGGTGCAGCCGGCCGAGCAGGTGGGCCATCAGGGCGGTGCCGAGGCCGATGGTGGCCAGGGTGACCAGGAAGACGGCGAGCTGTCCCTGGTCGCGGGGGAGCAGAGCGGTCGGCCAGGAGAACGGGTTCATCAGGTAGGCGAAGAAGTCGGCCAGGAACGGGACGCCGTAGCCGCTGTTCCAGTTGAACAGGAGGTCCCCGGCGGCCTGGCCGTGCAGCAGGTCCCACAGGTGCGCGTGGTACGGCACGGCCACCGCGCCCGCCCCGCCCGGCCACCGCCCGCGCAGCCCCGCCGCCAGCGCGAACCCGCCCGCCGCCAGCCCGGCCGCCGCCCCGCAGACCAGCACCTCCCGCCGCCGCTCGGCCTTCACCCACGCGCCCCGTTCTGCCAGGAATCCCGGACCACGCCACCCTAAGCGCGCCCCCGGCGCACCACGGGCCACCCGCGCTCCGTCGAAGGAGTGACGCAGCGTCGGAGGCGGGCGGGTCGTCATCCGAAGGAGTCCGAATGCTGGACGTGAGGTGTCAGTACCTGGGACGGCGGAGTAGGGTCCGAGCATGTCTCGCACCATTCGTCTCGCAGTTGTCCCGGGTGACGGCATCGGCCAGGAAGTCGTGGCCGAGGGCCTGAAGGTCCTGGCGGCCGTCCTTCCCGCCGACGTGAAGCTGGAGACCACCGAGTACGACCTCGGGGCCCGGCGCTACCACCGGACCGGGGAGACGCTGCCGGACGCCGTGCTGGCGGAGCTCAAGGGCTTCGACGCGATCCTGCTGGGTGCCATCGGGGACCCGAGCGTGCCGTCCGGGGTGCTGGAGCGGGGACTGCTGCTGAAGCTGCGGTTCGCCTTCGACCACCACATCAACCTCCGGCCGGGCCGGCTGTTCCCGGGCGTGGAGTCCGTGCTGGCCGGCCGCCCGGAGATCGACTTCGTGGTGGTCCGCGAGGGTACCGAGGGCCCGTACGTCGGCAACGGCGGCTCGCTGCGCACCGGGACGCCGCACGAGGTGGCCACCGAGGTCAGCCTGAACACCGCGTACGGCATCGAGCGCGTGGTGCGCGACGCCTACCGCCGGGCCCAGGCGCGGCCGCGCAAGAAGCTCACCCTGGTGCACAAGAACAACGTGCTGGTGCACGCCGGGCACCTGTGGTCTCGGATCTTCGCCGAGGTCGGCCGGGAGTTCCCCGAGGTCACCACCGACTACCTGCACGTGGACGCGGCCACCATCCACCTGGTCGCCTCGCCGGAGCGCTTCGACGTCATCGTCACCGACAACCTGTTCGGCGACATCCTGACCGACCTGGCCGCCGCCGTGACCGGTGGCATCGGGCTTGCCGCGAGCGGCAACATCAACCCGAGCGGCGAGTTCCCGGCCATGTTCGAGCCGGTGCACGGCTCGGCCCCGGACATCGCGGGCCAGGGCAAGGCCGATCCGACCGCCACCGTGCTGTCGGTCGCCATGCTGCTGGAGCACCTCGGCTTCGCCGCCGAGGCCGCCAAGGTGGAGGCCGCCGTCGCGGCGGACCTCGCCGCGCGGGCCGGCGCCCGCTCCACCTCCGAGGTCGGCGACGCGCTCGCCGAGCGAGTAGCCGGCTAGCGGCCGGACCCCCCGAGCGGATCCGGCCAGGTGGGCCGGACCGCATAACCGCAGCTTGCAGCTCCCCAAGGAGCGGGCAGCTGTTCGGCACGGCCCTCTGGATGCGAGTATCGACAGTGGGCCGTGCCGTTGTGCGTCCGTTCCGGCGTTGGATCGCCGTAACGTTCCTTCGGCGGTGGCGGCCCGAACGAACCCCACGGTGAAGGAAACAGCCATGAGCACGCCCACCCAGGCGCCCATCTCGTTCGATCTCAAGCCCTCCGCCCACCCGCTGTCCGCGGCGGAGCGCGAGGCCCGGCTGACCAACCCCGGCTTCGGCCGTGTCTTCACCGACCACATGGTCACCATCCGCTGGACCGAGGGCCGTGGTTGGCACGACGCGCAGCTGGTTCCGTACGCGCCGGTCGAGATGGACCCGGCGAACATGACCCTGCACTACGGTCAGGCGATCTTCGAGGGCCTGAAGGCCTACCGCCAGGCCGACGGCTCCATCGCGACCTTCCGTCCCGAGGCCAACGCCCAGCGCTTCCAGGCCTCGGCCCGCCGGCTGGCGATGCCGGAGCTGCCGGTGGAGGCCTTCGTGGAGGCCGTCGAGCTGCTGGTCCAGCAGGAGCGGGCGTGGGTCCCGAACGAGCCGGAGCAGAGCCTGTACCTGCGCCCGTTCATGTTCGCCACCGAGGTCGGTCTGGGTGTCCGTCCGGCGAACTCCTACCTGTTCATGATCATCGCCTCCCCGGCCGGCGCCTACTTCCCGGGCGGCGTCAAGCCGGTCTCGGTCTGGCTGTCCAAGGAGTACGTCCGGGCCGCGCCCGGCGGCACCGGCGCCGCCAAGTGCGCGGGCAACTACGCCGCTTCGCTGGTCGCCCAGGCGCAGGCCGCCGAGAAGGGCTGCGACCAGGTGGTCTGGCTCGACGCCGCCGAGCACCGGTGGGTCGAGGAGATGGGCGGCATGAACCTGTACTTCGTCTTCGGCGAGGGCAAGGACGCGAAGATCGTCACCCCGGAGCTGTCCGGCGCGCTGCTGCCCGGCATCACCCGTGACTCGCTGCTGCAGCTCGCCGGCGACCTGGGCTACGCGGTCGAGGAGCGGAAGATCTCCACCGACGAGTGGCAGCAGGCCAACGCCGACGGCACCCTCACCGAGGTCTTCGCCTGCGGCACCGCCGCCGTGATCACCCCGGTCGGCTCGGTGAAGTCCGCCGCCGCCGACTGGACCGTGGGCACCGGCGAGCCCGGCCCGATCACCATGGAGCTGCGCCGCGCCCTGCTGGCCATCCAGGGCGGCCAGCAGCCGGACACCCACAACTGGCTGCACAAGATCGTCTGATCCACGGACGCCGGCACCCCCTCCGGCCTGCCCTGTTCCGCATCGCGAGACGGGCGGGCCGGATCCCGGAGGGTGTGCCACACTGCCAGCGTGTCCTCGCTTTCGCTGATTATTAGCAGCAGGCGCGCCGGTCCGCAGTGACCGCTCCCGCAGGACCCGATGCGGAGCGACCACGAGCGTCCAGACCCGCGCGCAGACCTCTCGCACCCGCGAGGGGTCTTTTCGCTTTTTGGGCACCGCCCCATTGAGCACAGCCATCGGACCGGCCGACGGCCCCCACAAGGGGCCCGGGGACACCGGGGCCGCGCGCGGGATCCTGGACAGTGGAGCCGGGACGAGAATCCGGCAGAGCAGTACGAACCTCCCCGAACGGAGAACCAGGGGCCATGACCGAGGTCAGCCGTACCGACGACAGCTTCCACGTGTTCGACACCACCCTGCGTGACGGCGCGCAGCGGGAGGGCATCAACCTGACGGTGGCGGACAAGCTGGCCATCGCCCGGCACCTGGACGAGTTCGGGGTCGGCTTCATCGAGGGCGGCTGGCCCGGGGCCAACCCCCGGGACACCGAGTTCTTCGCCCGCGCCGCCGCCGAACTGGAGCTGCGCAACGCCCGGCTGGTCGCCTTCGGCGCCACCCGCCGGGCCGGCGGCAAGGCGGCCGAGGACCCCCAGCTGGCCGCGCTGGTCGCCTCCGGCGCGCCGGTCGTCACCCTGGTCGCCAAGGCCCACGACCGGCACGTCGAACTGGCGCTGCGCACCACGCTGGACGAGAACCTGGAGATGATCCGGGACAGCGTGGAGTTCCTGCGGGCCCAGGGTCGGCGGGTCTTCCTCGACTGCGAGCACTTCTTCGACGGCTACCGGGCCAACCGCGAGTACGCCCTCGCGGTGGTGCGCACCGCCCACCGGGCCGGGGCGGACGTGGTGGTGCTGTGCGACACCAACGGCGGGATGCTGCCGGCCGGCGTCCGGGACACCGTCGCGGACGTGATCGCGGCGACCGGCGCCCGGATCGGCATGCACGCCCAGGACGACACCGGCTGCGCGGTGGCCAACACCCTGGCCGCGGTGGACGCCGGCGCCACCCACGTGCAGTGCACCGCGAACGGCTACGGCGAGCGGGTCGGCAACGCCAACCTGTTCCCGGTGGTCGGCGCGCTGGAGCTGAAGTACGACCGCCGGGTGCTGCCCCCGGGTCGACTGGCCGAGATGACCCGGATCTCGCACGCGATCGCCGAACTGGTCAACCTGGCCCCCTCCACCCACCAGCCGTACGTCGGCTTCTCGGCCTTCGCCCACAAGGCGGGCCTGCACGCCTCCGCGATCAAGGTCGACCCGGACCTGTACCAGCACACCGACCCCGAACTGGTCGGCAACACCATGCGGATGCTGGTCTCGGACATGGCCGGGCGGGCCTCGGTGGAGCTCAAGGGCAAGGAGCTCGGCTACGACCTCTCCGCCGACCGCGACCTGGCCGGCCGGGTGGTGGCCAAGGTGAAGGAGCAGGAGAACCTCGGCTACACCTACGAGTCCGCCGACGCCTCCTTCGAGCTGCTGCTGCGCGACGAGGTGCGCGGCAGCCGGGACCGCTTCTACCGCCCGGAGTCCTGGCGGACCATCAGCGAGCAGGGCCCGGAGGGTGTTTCCGGCAACGAGGCGACGGTGAAGCTGTGGGCCAAGGGCGAGCGCCGGATCGCCATCGGTGAGGGCAACGGCCCGGTCAACGCGCTGGACCAGGCACTGCGGACGGCCCTGGAGGGCATCTACCCGCCGCTGGCCACCTTCGAGTTGGTGGACTACAAGGTCCGCATCCTGGAGGGGCAGCACGGCACCGGCTCCAAGACCCGGGTGCTGATCGAGTCCACCGACGGCGCCGCGACCTGGTCCACGGTCGGGGTGGCCGACAACGTGATCGCCGCCTCCTGGCTGGCCCTGGAGGACGCGTACACCTACGGTCTGATCCGGGCCGGGCTGGAGCCGACCGAACGGTCCGAGCGCTCCGCGTAGTTCGCCCAGCCCAGCCCCGCCCAGCCCCGCCCCGACTCCCGTCGGCCCACCGGACTTCACCCGGTCCGGTGGGCCGTGGCTGTGGTGGTCAGCGGAGTCGGGCGAGGAGGGCGTGTTCGACGAGGGTGATGAGGGCGCTCTTGGCGCTGTCCCGGCGGCGGGCGT